>JANNAO010000137.1:0-9118 GCA_031384405.1 Verrucomicrobiota bacterium
GCGGGACGCGAGCTGGAGGCTCAACAGCCGTCCCGCTGCTCGTTTAGCTGGCCAGCCAAGCATTCAACTCATGAAAAACCAAAACTAAAAACAAATCATCCAGCGCGCTCTTGACTTACCCCATAGGAGAACGAGGACGAGGACGAAAGTTGAGCGGCAGTTACAGTCCCACCCACAACCTCAACGCACCCTTGCAATCCATCGCCAGAACTGGCAGAAGAATCACAACTCGTCCGGCACAGTTCCGATATTTATTTCGTTCAACCGTTGCTGCGACGATCAATACAAATGGAAACAGAATTGTTATCAGTCCCGACATACCGGGTTTGGAGCCGCGAAAAAGTCTTGTACGGCCCGTACGAACTTCCTGCATTGGTGACGTGCATCCGACAAAAGCGGCTCCCTGCGGAGACATGGATTTTTTCCGAACACAACGGCAACTGGAACAAAGCGAATGATCTCGCCGAACTAAAACCTCTCTTTGATCCCGCTCACGCCAAACCCGGCCATCTGGCCAGTGCCATCAGCGGCGGAGTGAACCCGGATATTCTGCTGCGGATAAAAGTGCTGGCCGGATTAAATCAGGATCAACTTCAGTCCTTCGTGAGTTACATGGAAGTGTTGACGCTCGAACCGCTCGCGGTCGCCTTCAAGGAAGGCGAGCGCGGCAACGCCATGTATTTGATCATCGAAGGTGAAGTGCGCGTGCGGGTGATGCGCGATGGCAAAGAGTCCATCCTCTCGACATTGAAGTCAGGCGACTTCTTCGGCGAGATTTCTTTGCTCGATGAAGGGCCACGCTCTGCGGACATCGTCGCGAACGACCGCAGCACATTGCTGAAAATCTCCACCGCGTCCTTCGCCAAACTTCGTCGAGAAGCTCCTGCGCTGGCAGAACCTTTTCTCCATGCCTTGAGCCAGATACTCGTGGGACGATTGCGCGTCTTGAACAAACGCTACGTGGATTCATTGCTCATGCTGCAAACGCTCGGGACTTCTCGCGTCGTCAAATCAGGAGAAAACGACACGCCCACGGCATCGTGGTGATCACGCTGGAATGAAAACCATCACCGCCCTGCTCTGCCTGTTGTGCTCGCTGAACCCGATGACTGCACAAACAAACGTCTCGCTTCCACTCTGGCCTGATGGCGCGCCCGGGGCACTCGGCACGAACGTATCGGACATTCCCACCTTGACCGTTTTCCTGCCCGCGCCCGACAAAGCCACTGGCGCGGCGATGGTCATCTGCCCCGGTGGCGGCTACGGACATCTGGCAGATCACGAAGGCTCACACTACGCCCGCTGGTTGAACAACCAAGGCATCGCGGGCTTCGTGTTGAAATATCGTCTCGGCTCAAAAGGCTACCAGCATCCAGCGATGATGAATGACGCCGCCCGCGCCATCCGCATTGTCCGTGCGCGTGCTGACGAATGGAAACTCGACACGCAACGCGTCGGCATCATGGGATCGTCCGCCGGGGGACATCTCGCTTCAACCCTGCTGACGCACTGGGACGCGGGCGACACCAATTCTGCGGACGCAATCGAACGGCAGAGTTCTCGTCCCGACGCCGTGATTCTCTGCTATCCCGTGATCACGTTGACCGATCCGTTCACTCACAAAGGTTCACGCGCCAATCTGCTCGGCACAAATCCACCGCCGGATTTGGTGCAGGAACTGTCGGCGGAATTGCAGGTGAACAAGCACAGCCCACCCTGTTTCATCTGGAGCACGGAGGAAGATAAGGCCGTGCCCGTGGAAAACAGTCTGCAACTCGCAACGGCGTTGCGCCGCGCCGGTGTGCGATTTGATCTGCACATCTACGAACGCGGACCGCATGGAATTGGACTGGGAAATAAAACCTTCGACACAGAGAAGTTTCATCCGTGGACAAGGGACTGCGAATTCTGGCTGCGCGAACGGAAGTTCGGTAAGTGAACTTTTGTTGAGGCTGAACTCCACACACCGAGCCTGTTACGCGGTGAACGGCGGGCGGCATAAATGTTAGTCACCACCCTTCCGACTTACCACCCGATCTCGGATCAGCCGCACCGATGAAAGATTTCCCGTCCGCACTGCGCGCCACAGTGTGCGCCACGGACAAGGCGTTCAACTCCTTCACCACATGACCGCGTTGTTCGAGCGCGGCTTTGACATTCGCGGGTAACATTTTTTCCACCATCAATTCATCCGGCGACCATTGCTGATGGATGCGTGGCAACGCGATGGCTTCCGCTGGCGTTTTTCCGAGGTCGAGCATCGCGACGAGTTGCACGAGCACGGCGGAAATGATCTTCGGTCCGCCCGCCGCGCCGATGGCGATGATGGGCTTGCCATCCTGCAACACAATCGTCGGACTCATGCTGGAGAGCGGGCGTTTGCCGGGCGCGACGGCATTGGCTTCCGCGCCGATCAACCCGAAGTGATTCGCCACGCCGGGCAGAACCGAGAAGTCATCCATCTCGTTGTTCAACACCACGCCCGTGCCGGGAATGACGACCTTTGAGCCATAGCTGGTGTTGATGGTGGCGGTGCAAGCGACCCAATTCCCTTCCGCATCAGCGACAGACCAGTGCGTGGTGTGTTTCTCAAACAAATCCCGCTCCCACCCAGGCGGCAAGCCGTATTGCTTCACCTCACTGGCGCGATCCAACTTGATCTGCTTCGCGAGCGTGGCGGCGTATTCCTTGGAAATCAAACCGCGCGGCACCTTGGCGTAATCAGGATCGCCCAGCCAAAACGCCCGATCAGCGAAGGCGAGCTTCATCGTCTCCGCGATGACATGGCAGCGCGTCGCTTCATCCAGTGCTTTCACGTCGAAGTGTTCGAGGATGTTCAACATCTGCGCGACGTGAACGCCACCTGAACTCGGCGGCGAAAAGGAAACCACTTCGCGCCCGCGATACGTCGTGCGCACTGGCTTGCGAAGCACGACGTGATACTTGGCAAAGTCAGCGGCGGTCATGATGCCGCCGTTGGCCTTCATCCATTTCTCCGTCGCCGCCGCGAACGCGCCGCGATAAAACCAATCACTCCCCTGCTCTGCTATCGAGCGATACGTCTTCGCGAGGTCGGCCTGCTTGAAGATGTCACCGGCCGTCGGCGGTTTGCCATTCGGAAGAAAGACGGCGCGTGAGGCTTCAAACTTGGCGAGGCCACTCGCGGTGGATTGTAGGCGGCTAACGAAACCCGGAGTAACGGCGAATCCTTTCTCCGCGATGTCCGCCGCTGGGAGTATCAACTCCTTGAGCGTCTTTTTGCCGTGCTGTTTCACCGCGTAATCAAACGCCGCGACTTCACCAGGCACACCACTCGCGAGCGGGCCGGTCTGGCTGAGTTCGGTGTCGCCTTTGCCATTGCGCAGGAACATGTCGCGGGTGGCGGCGGATGGAGCCATTTCGCGTCCATCAATCGCCACGAACTTTCCGTTCGCCAACCGGATGAGCATGAAGCAACCGCCGCCGATGCCGGAGTTGTGCGAATCCACCACGCCCAGCGTCAGCCCGACTGCGACAGCGGCATCAATGGCGTTGCCGCCGGACTTGAGCACGTTGAGGCCAGCATCAGTCGCGAGCGGATTTCCTGAAGCAACCATGCCGCGAAAGTTTTCGGCGTGGATGTCGGAAGTGATCAAACTGCATAGAAGCAAAATGATCGTAGCAGCCGACCGGAGTGCGCCCGTCCTCGGGCGCAGAAGCGTGGCATGACAAGACGCCGCCGAATAAATCAGTGCCCTTGGTTGCTGAATATCGCTGCCCCGAATGCTTTCGGGGCACGTCCGGTCAAGGCACTCGCCACACCCAGTGCGACTTTTCAAACATTCGCCGAGCATCATGCCTTCTCCTCCTTTTCCGGCGGCACATTCAATTCACCCTCAGACCGTGCCATCACTGCGGACGCCAGACAGTTTCCGGTCAGATTGACCGTGGTGCGCGCCATGTCCATCAATTCATCCACGCCAAGAATCAACGCCACGCCTTCCAGCGGCAGACCAAACGTGACCAGCGTGCCGGACAAAACCACGAGCGACGCGCGCGGCACTGCGGCGATGCCTTTGCTCGTGAGCATCAACGTCAACAGGATCATGATTTGTTGAGTGATGCTGAGTTCAACCCCTGCCGCTTGCGCTACGAAGATGGAAGCCACAGCGAGATAAAGCGTGCTGCCATCGAGGTTGAATGAGTAACCCGTGGGAAGAACAAACGAGACGATCCGCTTGGGCACGCCGAACGCGATCATCTTCTTGAACGCATCCGGCAACGCCGCGTCCGAGGACGTGGTGGTGAACGCGATGATGGCGGGTTCTTTGACGGCTTTCAGAAATCGCAATACCGGAATCCGCGCGATCAATGCCACAGGCCACAACACGATCAGAACGAAAACGATCAGCGCGGCATACAGCGTGAACACGAGCATCCCCAGATTCTTCAACACGCCGATGCCGCTATGCCCCACCGTCACAGCCATCGCCGCACCGATGCCGAACGGCGCGAACTTCATCACGAGTCCGGTGAACTTGAACATCACTTCGGAAAGACCCTCGCAAAAGTTCAGCATCGTTTCCTTGGGCTTGCCGGAAACTTGCGTGAGTGCGATCCCGAAAATCACCGCGAACGTCACCACCTGCAACACATCGTTCTCTGCAGCGGCCTGGAAGAAACTCTTGGGCACGATGTGTTCGATGGTTTCCGCCACGGTTCTTTGTTTCGGTGTTTCAACCATGCCCGATGGCGGCGGCAGCGACACGCCGACGCCTGGCTTCACGAGGTTCACCGCCACCAAACCGACCACCAACGCCAGCGTCGTGACGATCTCGAAATAAACCAGCGACTTGAACGCGAGCCGTCCGACCGCTTTCAAGTCATCGCTGTGCCCGGCGATACCGATGACAAGCGTGCCGAAGATGATCGGCGCGATGATGCACTTGATCAGTCGGAGAAAAATGTTGGAGACGACTTTGAGATGCTGTGACTCGGCAGGAAACGCGAACCCGATACCGACGCCCACGAACATGGAGATGATAATCCATTGCGTCAGACTGATGCGGCGTAAGAGAGAGATCATTCAGATGTTTGGGTTGAGTTGGAGTAACGGTTGAATGTGGCGAAGGCTAGAATCTGACCGCAACCGAATCAACAGGAACTTCTGGCGCGGAGTTGCCACAAAGTTTTTTTGACGTGCAGTCTGCCGACAGTGTCGCGCAGGATGTGGGATGCCTGTTGCCAAAATGATTTCAAGCGCACTGTGACGACATCGCCTCCAGCTTCCAACACACCGCCGCCGAAACGCTGGCATCGCGTCCTCTACGTGCAAGTGTTGGCGGCGATTGTTCTTGGGATAATCGTCGGTTACTATTGCCCGGACTTCGGCAAATCTCTCAAGCCGCTCGGCGATGGCTTCATCAACCTCATCAAGATGATCATCAGTCCGATCATCTTTTGCACCGTGGTTCACGGCATCGCTTCGATGGGCGACTTGAAGAAACTTGGACGCATCGGCTTCAAGACGCTGCTCTACTTTGAGATCGTTTCCACACTGGCGTTGCTGATCGGTCTCGTGGTGGTCAATGTCCTCAAGCCCGGCGCAGGGTTCAACATTGACGCCGCTACATTGGATCCGAGCATCGCCAAGACTTATCTGGAAAAATCCCAGGCGCTGACCACCACGGAGTTCTTCCTGAACATGATTCCCAAAACATTCTTCGGCGCGTTCGTTTCGGGCGACCTGTTGCAAGTTCTCGTGATCGCCGTGCTGGTCGCATTTGCGATCACCGCTATGGGGCAGCATGGCAAACCCGTGTTGGGCGGGATCGAATACGGCTCGCGAGTTTTCTTCGGCGTACTGGGGATCATCGTAAAGCTCGCCCCCATCGGCGCGTTCGGGGCGATGGCTTTCACCATCGGCAGCTACGGACTCGGCGCGCTGAACAACTTGGCGGCGTTGATGGCCGGGTTTTATGCGACGGCAATTTTCTTCGTCTTAATCGTGCTGGGAAGCATCGCGTGGTTCAGCGGGTTTTCCATCGTTCGCTTCATCGCTTACATCAAGGAGGAATTGCTCCTCGTGCTGGGCACAAGTTCGTCCGAGACCGCGCTGCCAGGGATGATCAAGAAAATGGAACGGCTCGGCTGTTCGGAATCCACCGTGGGACTGGTCATCCCCACGGGTTACAGCTTCAACCTCGATGGCACGAACATCTACATGACCATGGCGGCGGTGTTCCTCGCGCAAGCCACCAATACTCCGCTTGATCTCAAACAACAGATCACTCTCCTCATCGTGGCGATGATCACTTCCAAAGGCGCGAGCGGTGTCACTGGCGCGGGCTTTGTCACATTGGCCGCCACGCTCGCGGCTGTTCCCAGTGTGCCTGTGGCGTCGCTCGCATTGCTCGTGGGCATTGACCGTTTCATGAGCGAGTGTCGCGCGCTTACCAACCTCGTCGGCAACGGCGTCGCCACCGTCGTCATCAGCCGTTGGGAAAATGAAATCACACCTGCGACGTTGAATGAGAACCTTCGTAAGCGCGATGGGACTTCACCTCTACCCATGGAACAAGAATGACCTTATGAAAATCACGAACGCTCACGGACGACAAAACCCAACAGTAGCCGGTTGGGTGGGCGACATGACCGCGTTGTGCGAACCGGACAACGTCCATTGGTGCGATGGTTCTGAAGCAGAAAAGAATTCGCTCACAGGGATGGCCGTCGCCAGCGGGATACTCATCCGGCTCAATCAAGAAAAACTTCCCGGCTGCTATTATCACCGCTCCAATCCCAACGACGTCGCGCGCGTCGAGCAATGCACTTTCATCTGCACGGAGACTGAGGACGATGCCGGGCCGACGAACAACTGGGCCGCACCCGCCGGGATGTACGCCAAGCTCCACGGTCTCGCGCGCGGCAGCATGAAGGGGCGCACGATGTATGTCTTGCCGTATCTCATGGGGCCGCCGGGATCGCCGTTGTGCAAGGTCGGCATCGAACTCACGGATTCCCTCTACGTCGTGTTGAGCATGAGAATCATGACGCGCATGGGCGACGTGGCGTGGAAACAACTCGGCGAGAGCAATGATTTCAATCGCGGATTGCATTGCACACTTGATCTGAATCCTGCGAACCGCTTCATCGCGCATTTTCCAGAAGACAACACGATCATCTCCGTCGGCTCGAACTACGGCGGCAACGTGTTGCTCGGCAAGAAATGTCTCGCGCTTCGCATCGGTTCGTTTCTCGGACGCAAGCAGGGTTGGATGGCGGAACACATGTTGATCCTCGGCGTCGAATCGCCTGCCGGTGAGAAAACCTACGTGGCAGCGGCCTTTCCCAGCGCGTGCGGCAAAACAAATTTCGCCATGCTCGTCCCGCCCGCCCACTTCAAGGGCTGGAAAGTCTGGACCATCGGCGATGACATTGCGTGGATGAAACCGGGCGCGGACGGAAGACTTTACGCCATCAATCCCGAAGCGGGTTATTTCGGCGTCGTGCCGGGAACGAATTACAAGTCCAATCCCAACGCGATGACCGCGATGTCACGCGACACGATCTACACCAACGTCGCGCTCACGCCAGACGGCGATGTGTGGTGGGAAGGCAAGGACGGCCCGCCGCCCGCCGAGTGTCTCGATTGGCGCGGCAACAAATGGACGCCCGCATCGAAAGAGAAAGCCGCGCATCCGAACAGCCGCTTCGCCGCGCCGATGACGAACAACCCGATGCTCGCGCCCGAAGTGAACGACCCGCACGGCGTGCCGATCAGTGCGATCATTTTTGGCGGTCGCCGCGCGGACACGATGCCGCTCGTGTATCAGGCGTTCAATTGGATCCACGGCGTGTACATCGGCGCGACGATGGGTTCGGAGATGACCGCTGCCGCTGCTGGTGTTCAAGGCCAGGTGCGCCGCGATCCCATGGCGATGCTGCCGTTCTGCGGTTACAACATGGGTGAATACTTCCGGCACTGGATTCAAATCCGCAAAGCACTCAAGTATCCGCCACGCGTCTTTAACGTGAATTGGTTTCGTCGCGACAAGGACGGAAAATTCCTCTGGCCCGGTTACGGCGAAAACATGCGCGTGTTGAAATGGATCGTGGATCGTTGTCGCGGACGCGCCGACGCGAACGAAACGCCGCTCGGCTGGGTGCCCGGCGCGCACAGTTTTGATCTCGAAGGGATGGAGAACTTTGACGCCGCGCGATTGGAAGCCGCGCAGACCATCAACTACGAAGATTGGCGGCGCGAAGTGCTGATGCAGGATGAATTGTTCTTCAAACTCTACTCGCATCTGCCCAAGGAATTGATTTTCCAACGGGAACTTTTGGTGGCGCGATTGTGATAGTAGCGGCAACCATCCTTGGTTGCCGTAGAGGGCGTGCATCCTTGCCGCCCGAAAGAAACGCCCAAATAAAGTATGACTCACAAACATTTTATGCGCTCGGTGTGCGAGAGGTTTTTTCCACCGGGCTAGGAAGCCCGGCTCTACGGCAAGCAGGGATGCTTGCCGCTACGGTGACGCGCCCTACCCGAAACTCTTTTGACAACCGCAGCAAAAAACAAAACCCTTTGACCCAATGAAGAAAATTAAAGTCGCTCAGTTCGGCCTCGGCCCCATCGGCATTGAAACGCTCAAGCTCGCCGCGAGCAAACCGTGGATTGAAATCGTCGGCGGAATTGACATTGATCCGTCCAAAGTCGGCAAGCCGCTCGCTAAAATCACTGGAGAGAAAAAGGTTGGTTCGGCGAAAGTTTATCGCTCGCTCGATGAATTGCTCAAGGTCGCCAAGCCAGACGTCATCTTCCACACCGCCGTCTCCAAAGTCCGCGCCGCGTACGATCAGATCGAGCCGATGATTCGCAATGGCATCAGCGTGGTTTCATCCTGCGAAGAATTGCTGTTCCCTGCTCTGCGCGAACCCGCTCTCGCCGCCAAACTGGATGCCGCTTGCAAAGCCGGCGGCGCACGTGTGATGGGCACGGGCGTGAATCCCGGCTTCGTCATGGATGTCTTGCCGGTCTGCCTCACCGGAGTTTGTCGCAATGTCCGCGCCGTCCACGTTCAACGCGTCGTGGACGCCACCACGCGTCGCGGGCCGCTTCAACGCAAGATCGGCAGCG
>JANNAO010000138.1:0-10011 GCA_031384405.1 Verrucomicrobiota bacterium
CGTGTCCAATCAGGCGGGCATTGCGCGCGGCGCGATGACGGAAGCCGCGTTGAAGGACATTCATCTCCAAATGGTGCGTGAAGCCGAGCAAAGCGGCGGACGGGTGGATGCGATCTATTATTGCCCGCACAACTGGGAGGAAGGGTGCGAGTGCAGGAAGCCAAAGCCGGGTATGTTGTTCCAAGCACAGCGGGATTTCAGTTTGAACTTGAGCCGGACAATGTTTGTCGGTGATGATGAAAGGGACGCTCAGGCAGCGGACGCTGCGGGGTGCATGGCAGCGTTGGTTTCAGATTCGAAATCCCTGCTACAGATCGTGACTGAAGTGATCGCAAATTTTAACAAATCTTAACGTGAGCAAAATGAAACGAATCTTGATGACGGGCCATAAAGGCTACATCGGCTCGGTGATGGCACCTCACTTGGTCGGCGCGGGTTACGAGGTGACGGGGCTGGATACGGGTTATTTCAGCGACTGCACGCTTGTGCCAGACCCGTTGAAGATACCGGAAATCAAGAGGGACTTGCGCGATCTGACAGCGAAAGACGTGGAGGGTTTCGATGCCGTCATCCATCTGGCCGCTCTGAGTAACGATCCCATCGGCAACTTGAACGATTCTTGGACCGAGGACATCAATTATCGCGCGTCAGTGAAGTTGGCCGAACTCGCGCGCAATGCCGGGGTGAAGCGCTATTTGTTCTCCTCCTCCTGCATCATGTATGGCGCGTCGAACACATTGGTCGTCACAGAAGAGTCGCCACTGGATCCCAAGACGGAATACGCACGCTCCAAGGTGAAGGCAGAAGACGCCATCCGTTTGCTCGCTCGCGATGGTTTCTCCCCCGTGTTCATTCGCAATGGCACTGTTTACGGCATCTCTCCCCGGATGCGCTTCGATACCGTCTTGAATGATCTTACGGGACAGGCCGCGACGACGGGCAAAGTCATCATCTACAGCGATGGCAAGCCGTGGCGGCCCGTGATGCACGTTCAAGACGTGGCGCGATACTTCCAGGCATTTCTGGAAGCCCCGGTCGAAAAAATCCACAACCAAGCCTTCAACTCTGGCTCGAACGATTTGAACCACCAGATCATTGAGTTGGCGGAGATCGCCGTGAAAACCGTCCCCGGCGCAGTGCTCGAAATCAAAACCAAGCCAGGAGCCGACCAGCGCACCTACAAGGCGGACTTCGGAAAATTTGCCCGGACGTTCCCTGATTTCCGTTTCAAGTGGAACGCCACGACCGGTGCGAACGAACTATACGAAGCGTTCAAGCGCGTGGGCTTGACGCATGAGGATTACGTCAGCCCCAAGTTCACCCGGCTCAAGTGGCTGAATCACTTGATGCAGAGCGGGCGGCTGAATGATGCGTTGCGTTGGGCAAACAACGGCTAGAGAGAGAAATATAATATGATTGATGGCGTAAAAATAATTCCACTGCGACAGGTCGTGGATGAGCGAGGCAAGATCATGCACATGATGAAGGCGACCGATCCGCACTTCATCAAGTTCGGGGAGATTTATTTTTCTTGCGCGTGGCCGGGAGCGGTGAAGGCCTGGCACATCCACAAAAGCATGACGATCAATAACGTCGTCATGTCCGGACGCGCCAAGCTTGTCATGTATGATTTGCGGGAAAATTCGCCGACCAAAGGAAAGCTCCAGGAAGTATTTTTTGGGGAAGATAATTATGTGCTGGTGCAGATGCCGCCGGGGATTGCCAACGGCTACAAGGCTTATGGCGACAAAATGGTTATTCTCGCCAACTGCGCCACCGAACCTCACCACCCGGACGAGATCATCCGCTTGGATCCGTTCACCAAGGACATTCCTTATAATTGGGAACTGAAAAATGGCTGAGGCGTCTCGTTCCCATCCACGGATTGTCATGACCCGAACTCCGTTGCGCGTGAGTTTTGCGGGCGGGGGCACCGATCTGGCGGACTATTACGAACGGGATTACGGTGCCGTGTTCAGCACCGCCATTGACAAATACATCTACGTCACGGTCAAGCGACACAGCGAGTTGTTCAATGAGCCGATCCGCATCAACTATTCAGCGACCGAGTTGGTGGATGACATCAATTCCATCCGCAACAACATCGCCCGCGAATGCCTTCGATTGCTCAAGGTTGATCCACCGATTTACATCAGCACAGTAGGTGATCTCCCCGCCTCGACCGGTTTGGCGGGATCGAGCAGCTTTGCCGTCGGCCTACTCAACGCGTTGCACGCCTATCGCGGCGAGCGCGTTTCCCCCAGTCAGCTTGCGGAGGAAGCCACGCATATCGAGATCGAAGTGCTCAAGGAGCCGATTGGCAAACAAGACCAGTATGCGGCTGCGTTCGGGGGCTTGAATTTCTTTCGGTTTAATCGCGGTGGAGGCGTGACGGTTGAACCAGTGCGCGACAGTCACAAGTTTCTCGGCTCGCTCTTTGAACATGTAATGATGTTCTGGACCGGCCTGCAACGAGACGCCAGTTCCGTGTTGAGCGAGCAACGCCGCAACATCCCCGACAAGCTGGCGCATCTGGACAAAATTCGCTCTCACGCGCACGATCTCCAGACTCTGGCGGGCCAGAACAAGTTCGACGCCGTGGCGTTTGGCAGAATCCTGCACGAGTCCTGGCAATTAAAACGTCAGCTCGCCAGCACCATGTCCACCAGCCGGATTGACGAGTATTACGAACTCGCCCTGCGCGCCGGTGCTGAAGGTGGAAAAATTTGCGGCGCGGGCAACGGCGGTTTTCTGCTGTTCATCGTTCAGCCCTCCAAACAAGCCGCCGTCCGTCAGGCACTCTCGCAAATCCTCGAAGTCCCCATCCACTTCGAGGTGCATGGCTCGCGCGTCCTGCTCCCGTTCGATCATTGAAATAATCACCCAACCTTGTTCATGAATACAAACCACCCTCCCTGCATTGTCTGCGGCCAATCCAAAGTCGAACAATTCCTGGATCTCGGCACAACGCCTCTGGCCAATAAATTTCTCGCCGCCGACCAGTTGAACACCAAAGAACCCGCCTTCCCGCTGTGCGTCGGTTTCTGCCACAACTGTTCCCACGTCCAACTCACTCAAGCCGTGCCGCCCGGTGCCATGTTCGAGGATTACCTCTACATCTCCTCCGCATCATCAACGCTCAAGGAGCATCTGTTTGACCTGAGCGACATCGTCACGCAGCGATATAACCTCGGCAAAAACAATCTCGTCATAGACATCGGCTGCAACGACGGAACGCTGTTGAGCGGCTTCAAGCGTCATGGCGTTCGCACCCTCGGTGTTGACCCCGCAAAAAACCTCGCCGTGTTCACCGACAAGCTCGGCATAGACCGGCACATCGGATTTTTCAATTCCACCTCGGCCAAAGAAATTCTGGCGAAGTACGGCCCCGCCTCCGCCATCACCGCCACCAACACGTTCCCGCACATCCCCGCGTTGCAGGATTTCGTGAGCGGCCTCAAAACGGCACTGGCCCCGGATGGCGTGTTCGTCATCGAAGCGCATTACCTCATAGACATTCTGGATCAGGGAGCTTTCGACACGGTTTATCACGAACACATTTCCTACTGGGCACTCGGCCCGATCTGCCGCCTGTTCGAGGCGCACGGCATGGAAGTCGCGAATGCCGAGCGGCTTGATCTTCATCACGGCCAGTTGCGTGTCTTTGTTCAACACAAAGGTGCGGGCAAAGTGCAACCCGGTGTGCGCGAAATTTTGGAGATGGAACGCGCCCGTGGACTCGACAAATTTGAAACGTTCACCGCCTTCGCTGCGGACGTTCAACGCATCAAGCATGAGTTGACCAAAACCATCAATGATCTCCGCGCGCAGGGCAAACGCATCGCGGGTTATGGCGCGCCGGCTAAGGGAAACACGCTGTTGTGCTTCTTGGAACTCGGCACGGACAAGATCGAATACATCGTGGATCGCAGCCCGCTCAAACAAGGCCGCTTCACGCCCGGACTCCATGTGCCCGTCGTGCCAGCGGAACGTCTCTTGGCTGATAAACCCGACTACGTTTTGTTGCTCGCGTGGAATTTCCTCGATGAAATCCTTGAGCAACAAAAAGCCTATCGCGCCGCTGGCGGCAAATTTATCGTCCCGATCCCACGAGTGAAGATTCTTTGACCGCAAGAAGGTTATTCCTTTTTGCTGCCGAGCTTGTCCATCGCCACGGCGGCGAGGATGACGAAACCTTTGATGACTTGTTGCCAGAACGGCGAGACCTCCATCAGCACGAGTCCGTTGTTCAACACGCCGATGATGAGGCATCCGAGAACTGTGCCGAGAATAGAGCCACGTCCGCCGCTCAGAGAAGTTCCGCCGATGACGACGGCAGCGATGGAATCTAATTCGTAACCGAGTCCAGCTTTCGGATCCGCAGCATCAAGCCGCGCGGTGAGAATCAACCCCGCCACCGCAGCGAGTCCCCCGCCGAGCGTATAAACCCAGACCTTGATGTTGTTCACTCTCAGTCCAGCAAACGCCGCCGCCTTCTCGCTGCCGCCGACAGCGTAGATGTAACGTCCCAGCGTGGTGTGGATCGAGATGAAGTAGAACAACCCCACCAGCGCAGCGGAAATCCAGATCGCAGTCGGCACGCCCAGCCAGAACCCTGCACCGATGAAGCCGAACGTCGGGCCGAGCGCGGTGATGGGAAATCCATTCGTCCACAACATCGTGAGTCCGCGCCCGATGCTTAACATGCCGAGCGTGGCGACGAATGGCGGCAGTTTGAATCGCGTGATGGCCATGCCGTTGAACCAGCCGAGCGCGAGGCCGACGAAGATTCCGGCCACGACTGCGCCGAACGGCGTGAATTGAATCTGCACGCCAGCAAAATTCAGTGCCATGCCATTCTTCAACAAACCCGCCGCGATTGCGCCCGACAGTCCAAGGATCGCGCCAACCGACAGATCAATCCCGCCCGTCAGGATGATGAGCGTCATGCCGATGGAGAGGCAGAGGTTCACCGAGATTTGCAGCAGGATATTCCGCAGGTTTGGCACGGTGAGGAATTGTTCCGACGCGAAACTCAACGCCACGACCATCACCACCAGCGCGAGCAGCGACTGGAAGCGGGTAAATGTTTCTTTCGAGATCGGTTTCATTTCGCTTCAGCCTTCACGGGAATCATCTTGAGCGGCTTCAAGTCGGTGGATTCGTCATTCACCTCAGCGCAGCCCACAAAGCTGATGATCGTCCCGACCTTCGCCGTCTCTCGCAACTTCGGCAACACGCGTTCTTCGATGATGCGGTTCAACGCCTCGGAGATGGCGTTGAAGTCCTGCGAGTTGGGATAATCGTTCACGTTCAGTAACCCTGTGCCGTCGCGGATGGCGTTGCTGAACAACAAGCCGGTTTGCAGCGAGACCTCGGCAGTTGTCGCGCCTTCGGTCACAGCCAAAGAAACCTCATCGTCGTTCACCGCCAGCACGCGACCTTGGCCGGCGATGTAGTAGGTGTAACTCTCGCTGACGCCCACGCTGCGGGAATATTTCCGCTTCGCTTCGGCAGCGTTCGATTGAATCGCAGGCAACAACTCTTCCGCCTTCACCGCTTTATCGAGTGACGTGAGTAATTGTTCGTTCCAGAACTTTTCGGCGAACGCCTTCGGGTCGAATGTTGCCGCCGCTTTTTCCTTCGCTGCGCGCTCCAGTGGGACGATGTGAAAAAGCGGGAAGAGCCAGCAAAGGCTGGCGACAACGACGACTGCGATTAGCCAGCCAGACCAGCGCATGAGTCAGTTTTTTTTGCCGTAATCCCCATACTTGCTGACGTTTTCCGGAGTCACGAGTTCCACCTTCACAGGAATCTTCTGCTGGAAATCGCGTTTGCCCTTGATGTATTCGTGTGCGAACTCAGCCGCTTTCTGCGCCATGACTTTCGGGAATTGCATCCCGGTGGCGGCGATCTTTTTCTCCGCGATCAACTTCACCACGTCGTCTGCGCCGTCGAAGCCGAACACTTTCACCTTGTCCGCCTTGCCCGCTGCGACGAGAGCCTGATACGCGCCCATTGCCATCGCGTCGTTGCCGCAGAACACGGCGGCGATGTCAGGATTCTTTTGCAGGATGGATTCAAAGACTTCCAAACCTTTCGCGCGATCAAAGTCCGCGCTCTGTTGCGACACCATCTTCAAGCCGGGATAACGATCCACGACGCTATGAAAACCTTTCGAGCGATTCCAAGTGTTGTTATCGCCCACGAGGCCGAGCAGTTCGGCGTATTTAGCTTCCTTGCCGACAACCTTGACGAAGTGTTGCCCCAGCGCGACGCAGCCCGAATAGTTGTCGGACAACATCTGCGCGGTGGCGGCGTTGGTGGAATTGATTTCGCGATCAATGCAGAACACTGGCACGCCCGCAGCCTTCGCCTTTTGCACGTTGGCGACGGAGCCATTCGCATCCGTGGGATTGAACAACACGGCCTTGTAACCCGCAGCGATGAGATTCTCGAAGTGTGACGCTTCCTTCGCCGTGTCGTTTTGCGAATCAAAAATGGTGGCGTCGTAGCCGAGTTCGACGGCGCGAGCCTTTGCAGATTCACCCAGCACGACGAACCACGGATTGTTCAGCGTGGAGATGACGACGGCGATTTTTTGTTTGGCCGCAGGAGTGTCGGCGGCGAACGAGGACGTTGTCTGGATGAACAAAGTCAAAGCCAACGCGATCAGTGGGCGAAAGATTTTTTGCATGGGCGGAGTATGAGCGAAATCGCCCAGACACCGCAAAATGTTTTAGTCCTGAGAATTGTTATAAGGAAACCAAGAAGCCAAGAATGGAACAGGAGTTTGTTTTTTGCGCTCCTGCGTTCTTGGCGTCCTCATTCCTTTGCGGTTTTCGGCTCGGGTTATAGCTTGCGCATTAGTAAGTCAGAACACTGTCAAAAAGGACGCGCCTGCTGAAACCTGGAAATGGTCGAACACGAGTGAGCGGATGCGCTGCGCTTCCGCGTTGTCATCCGCTTCTGCCGTTCGTAGTCTGACGGCGCGCTCAACGCATGACGCCGACACAACAACACGCCACTCTCTCCGCTGCGAATTGTGAGGTCGCTTTCGACCGTCTCACGCGGCATCTCTTTGCCACGGACGCGTCGCACTATCAGATCGAGCCGATGGCTGTGGCGTTCCCGCGCGATTCCAAACAAGCGGCATCCATCATCCAAGCTGCAGCACAGGCGGGCGTGTCAGTCATTCCGCGTGGTGCGGGAACGGGACTAGTCGGCGGTGCTATCGGCGAAGGTGTGGTGGTGGATTTTTCCCGTTACACGCGGCTCATCACGGATTTTGATGCGGAGAAAAGAACAGTGCGCGTCGGCGCAGGCGTGGTGCTGGATCAGTTGAACAGTTTTCTCAAGCCGGAAGGTTTCATGTTCGGGCCGGACGTGGCCACGAGTTCACGGGCAACGTTGGGCGGGATGATCGCCAACAATTCTTCCGGCGCACGCACGGCGTTGTTCGGCACGACGGCGGATCACATTCTGGAACTGGAGATCGTGATGGCGGATGGGCGCGTGCTGCAAGTAGGGCCGGAGCGCGGCACGCTGGCGGTGCAGCGCGAGTTGTTGGAGAACATGACGATGTTCAACGAACTCCAGATCAAGGAGCGATTCGGTGAAGGTCTGTTGAAGCGTTGGCCGGGTTACGGATTGGAACGCGTGGCGCGTCAGCCGAACAATCTCATCAACGTCCTCGCCGGAAGTGAAGGCACACTCGCCGCGATTCTTTCAGCCAGCATCAAGATCGTTCCCACGCCGGATGAGATCGGGCTGGGGTTGATCTTTTTTGATTCGGCGGCGGAAGCGATGCAGGCCACGGTGGAACTCGCGGATTTGAAACCGTCCGCTGTGGAATTTCTTGATCGCATGTTGCTGGATCAGACGCGCGGGCAACGGGAGTTTCAGGCCGCGCGGGATTTGTTGGAGTTGGATGCAAAGCCAGCGGCGGGCGTGTTGGCTGTGGAATTTCACAGTCACGTAGAGGAACGGCTGGCGGCGATGGAGAAACGTCCGCTCGGCACGCGCAAAAAAATCATGCACACGCTCGCCGACATCAATCTTGTCTGGGCGTTGCGCAAGCAGGGGCTGTCGTTGTTGACGAGTTGCAAGGGTTCAGCCAAGCCCGTGACGTGCATCGAAGACGCGGCGGTGCGACCGAAAGATTTGCCCGCTTACTACAACGGACTTTCCGAGTTGTTGCACGATGCGGGAATCGAAGCGTCATTCTACGGTCACGCAGCGGCAGGGTTGTTGCATGTGAGGCCGGTGCTGGATTTGCACAGCGCGGATGATCTGAAAAAGTTTCGCGCCATCACGGAAGAGACGGCGGCGTTGGTGCGGCAGTTCAAGGGATCGTTCTCGGCGGAACATGGCGTGGGCATCGCGCGCACGGAATTTCTCAAAGCGGAAGTGGGCGACGAAATGTATCTGCTCATGCGGCAGATCAAGAAGTCGTTCGACCCGCACAATGTTTTCAATCCGGGCAAGCTGATTGACGACGGACGATATCGGCTCGACAAGAATCTCCGCGCCGCAGTCGGCGCAGCGGTGAAGCTGCCGTTCGAGCCGGTGCTGGCGTTTGCGGCGCGGGACGGATCGTTCACCGCGAATCTGGAGCAATGCAACGGCTGCGGCGGTTGCCGCAAGGAAACGGCGACGATGTGTCCGACGTTCATCGCGACGGGCGAGGAAATCATGTCCACGCGGGGCAGGGCGAACGCCATCCGCGCCGCGTTGGAGATTCGCGGCATGAAAAGCAAGGACGTGTTGCGCTGCGAGGAGATGGAAGCGGCGTTGACGAATTGTCTCTCGTGCAAAGCTTGCACAAACGAATGTCCGTCCAACGTGAACATGGCGTTGCTGAAAGCGGAATTGCAGTGGGCGCGCATCAAGCGTCACGGGCTGACGCTGCGCGAGCGGATGTTCGGCTCCGTGGATTTGCTCGGAAAGCTGGGCTGTCTGTGGCCGAAGGTGGCCAACGATGTGTTGAGTTCGGGGCGCATGAGAAAGTTGTTGTCACGCGTCACGGGAATCTCGCAGGAACGGTTGTTACCTCAGTACGCGAAGGTGCGATTCGACAAATGGTTCGCGAAACGAAACAAGGATTTTTGCAACATGCGGGGGCGCGTGATCCTTTGGGACGACACGTTCGTCCGTTATAATGATCCGCACATCGGCCAAGCGGCGGTGACTGTACTGGAAGCGGCAGGCTACGACGTGATGCTGGCCACGGGGCGGAAATGCTGCGGGCGACCGGCGTTCAGTCAGGGCAACATCGGCGCGGCGCGAAAGCTCGGCGCGCACAACTTGTCGCTGTTGAGCGAGACGGGCGATGACATCCCGATCATCTTTCTTGAGCCGTCGTGTTACTCGATGTTCATCGAAGATTATCGCGAGATGAATCTGCCGGACGCGTCGCGCATCGCTGAGCGTTGTTTCCTGCTGGAGCAATTTCTTGATCAATTATTGCGCAAGGAACCGGACGCGCTGGTGTTCAATCCGCGCCCGACGACCGTGGCGATCCATGTGCATTGCCACGCGAAGGCACTCACGAATCCGGCCTACATGCACCGGCTGGCGGCACGATTGCCGGGGCGCAAGGTGCAATACCTCGACAGCGGTTGCTGCGGCATGGCAGGCGGCTTCGGCATGTTGGAATCCAAATATGAACTCTCGCTGGAGATCGCGAAGCCGTTGATCGAAAAAATCCGTGAGCTTCCTTACGGCAGCATGGTCGTGGGAAGCGGCGCGAGTTGTCGTCATCAGATAGACCACCTCGCGCCTGTGCGCTCGCGCCACATGGCGGAAGTTTTGGCGGATGCGTTGGAGTAAGGGTGTGGGCGGAACTGTGGCGCAACTTTCGTCCTCGTTCTCGTCCTCGTTCTCCTATGGGGTAAGTCAAGAGCGCGCTGGATGATTTGTTTTTAGTTTTGGTTTTTCATGAGTTGAATGCTTGGCTGGCCAGCTAAACGAGCAGCGGGACGGCTGTTGAGCCTCCAGCTCGCGTCCCGC
>JANNAO010000152.1:0-1821 GCA_031384405.1 Verrucomicrobiota bacterium
TTCTCCATCTGCTTATGATCTCGTTTCATTCCCATCCCCCAAATTAACCATTTCAAAACTAATTGTCACTCTATTATGCGAGTCTCAATAATTCGAGCAATTCTTGTCAGCCTCCGGGTCTCTGCGTCTCTGCCCTTGAACCAAATCTCACGCCTGATCACCTAAATTTGGCCTAAAGTAATTCCGCGCCTTGCAGATACAGGAGGCAGTAAGCCGGCAAGTGTCGTGAGCGTCCCGTTGGTGACGTGTGTATTCTGCCGTTAGGCGGGCACTTTGCCGATTTTCTCGCAACCGCTGGCAGAACACGCATCATCATGAACACCGTCCAATCCAACAAACTCCGCGCGTATCAAACCGTGGAACTGATCCTCGATACTCACAAGCCCACTTGGGAAAGTCTCCCGGCGTTCGTCACTGCCGTGGGCGATTTCACCGCAGTCATCCCGGAAATCCTCTCGCTCGCCCAAACGCAGGCGAGTCGTGAAGGAGCGTCCAATGAAAAGGCGTATGCGCTGGATTCTCTCGGCAACACGGCGTTCGAGATCGGCGCGGCGGTTCACGCGTTTGCCGTCACCACGCAGGATTTCGCGCTGGAAGGTCGTGTGGATTTCTCGCGTTCCACCATCGTGAATGGTCGTGAATGTTCTGTGCTGTCGCGTGTGCGGGACATCCATGCTGCGGCCACGGCAAATCTGGCGGCTCTCGCGGATTACGGCATCACGCAGACGAAGCTGACGGCGTTCAAGAAGAAGATTGATGCGTTTGAGGCCACGCTCGGCAAGCCGCGCCAGCAGATCGCCACGAACAGCGCGGCCACCACCACGTTGACCCAGCAGTTCACGGAGGCAGACACGATCCTGAACAAGCGTCTGGACAAATTGGTGTTTCAATTCAAGGATGCTGCGCCGGACTTTTTCAATGCGTATCAAACAGCGCGTTCCATCGTGAGCCTGCGCGGTCGCAAGACGGTTGATACCGTCACGCCTACGCCCGTGCCGACTCCGGCGTGATTCCATAGGTGGGGCGAGGCTACTGACCTGCCGCGACGGTGCGCGAGCACGGCGGGCGAGCCGACTCGCGTGGACTCTCGCCCCACCAACTTTCGACACCTCCCAATGAACCTCGTAGCAGCGGACGTGAGTCCGCTCTATCTGAAAACCGGGGATAAGTCAGAGCCGACTCACGTCATCTGCTACGGCTTGGTATCAATCATATCGCCGAACTGCATTTTTCAGGCAGCCACTAAATCGCGAAGTCCGTGTATTCCGGCTTCACCGCTTCTGTGGGCGGGAATAACATACCTGCGGCAACCGTTGCGTTCGTGCCTTGCTCGATCAGGATGAAAGAACCCGTCAAGCGGTTGGTCGTGTAACCGTCGTAGATGATCGGCTTGGCGGTTTTGAGACGGATCACTCCGATGTCGTTCGCGCGAAATTCAGTTGGGCCAGCTTCCAAGTCGAGCGTGTCCATGTTGATGCGACCTTCAACTTGCGTCACGACGGCTTGAACCGTCTGCGGGCCGTACTTGAGGAAATATTTTTTTCCAGCCTGCAACGGACGAATGCTCATCCAACAGATGCGCGCGTGCAATTCACTCGCCATGCCGGGCAATAAATCCAAGCCAACGATCATATCGCCACGGCTGATATCAATGTCGTGCTCCAGGCAAATCGTCACGGACTGAGGACAGAATGCTTCGTTCAACGAACCGTCGTAAGTCCAGATGTCTTTGATCGTCGTCTTGATACAACCCGGCAACACCGCAACTTGCTGACCTTTGCGCACAATGCCGCTCGCGATCTGACCGCTCAGGCCACGAAA
>JANNAO010000155.1:0-3673 GCA_031384405.1 Verrucomicrobiota bacterium
TTTTTGACAGAGAGTTTCATGGCTGTTCCTTATTTCTTGGCGGCGGCGGCAGAGGCTGCCTGAGCTGCTTTGGCTTCAGATTTTTTCTTGCCGACGGTCACAGCCACTGCTGGCTTCCAACCCTTCGGACGTTTCTTGGATTCGCGGATGACGACGTAATCGCCTTCCGCACCGGGGAACGATCCTTTGATCAACAAAAGATTGTCCGTATCACGAACCTGAATCACTTCGAGGTTCTGCGTGGTGCGAGTGACTTGTCCCATGTGACCGGGCATCTTCATGCCGCGCATGACTGTGCCGGGGAACAAACGCTGGCCGATCGCGCCGGAGCGACGCTTCCAACCCTTCGCGCCGTGTGACGCAGGACCGCCCGCGAAATGATGGCGTTTCATAACACCTTCAAAGCCCTGACCCTTCGTGGTGCCGATGCAATCCACGTAGTCACCAGGAGCGAACAATGTCGCGCCGACGACTTCGCCGGGCTTCACGTCTTTGGAGAAGTTGCGGAATTCCTTGATGCGCTTGACCGCAACACCGCTGTGCTTCTTGATGTGGCCGAGCAACGGTTTGGTGAGGCGCTGTTCCTTCTGGTCATCGAAGCCGAGCTGCACGGCATTGTAGCCGTCTTTGCTGGCCTGCGTCTTGACCTGAAGCACGCGATTCGGTCCGACGAGAACGACGGTGACCGGATGCAACACACCCGTCGCGTCATAGACGCGCGTGTGTCCGAGTTTTTTTCCTATAAGTCCGAGTGGCATGATGTGAAATCGTTGAGGGTCAAATCTTGATGGTGATATCCACACCGGCCGGGAGGTTGAGTTTCTTCAACTCGTCCACCGTCTTGGCGGTCGGATCAATGATGTCAATGAGACGCTTGTGCGTGCGTTGCTCAAAAGTCTCCTGCGATTTTTTGTCGCAATGAGGTGAGCGCAACACGGTGAAGCGTTCCACGCGGATGGGGAGTGGGATCGGGCCTGCGACGCGAGCGCCCGTGCGCTTGACGGTGTCGGCGATTTCCCGTGCCGACTGATCTATGACGCGATGGTCATAGGCCTTGAGACGAATACGAATGCGTTGTCCAGCCATACAAAGAACAATTGTCTAGTTTACTGCCTGTTTGTTTCAACCCTCTCCCTCAAAGGGAAACGGGGCGCAGAGAGTAGCAAACAAACATTCCCCCGCAACAAATTTTTGAAACAATTTCAATTCCCAATTATCGCGTCACTTCGATGCGATAAAACTTCATCACGTTTGTTCCGATAGCGTCGGTGTAGCTGCCGGTGATGGGGGTGGGCGGAAGATTGGTGATTAGGTTCGACCAAGTATTGCCTCCGCTCAAAGACAACGTGCGCTGGACAAATTGCGTGGCGTTGCTGCCGCCGAGCCAGTCAAGTTTCACTGAGGTTGGCAGCGGTGTGATTGCAGTGATGCGAAGATATGATGCCGCGTTGGTCGGGTTCGTGTCGGCGATGTACTCTTGGTAATCGGTGAAACCATCGCCGTCGTAGTCTCCGGTGCCGGAGCGGGACGTGGTGCCGAAGTAGAGCAATTCCCATGAGTCATCCATGCCGTCGTTGTCGGCGAGAGCGGTGTTCAAGTTGAATGGTGTGCCGAAAGACCATTCACCCAGCAGAGTCATATCACTGGCGCGGGCGCGGAGCAGGATGTTGGTGATGACGTTCGCGCCCACGTCGGCCTGCGCATTCCAAACGACGGTGTGATTGACGCCAGATGGCGATGCGGTGACGCGAGTGCTGGCCGAATACACGCCACCGTCCAGAGTCACAAGCGTAGCGCTCTGCCAGTTGGTCGAGCCGGAAAATTGGTATTGCAGGAAGGGCGTAGCGGTATTTCCCTCGGCATCCCACAGGCGCACGGTCACGAGCGCCAGACTGCCCAACGTATTCGTGGCAGGCAGCACGGCAGCGGCGGGCGCGGTTTGAGCAATGCCTGCGGTTTGCGGCAACGCGGATTGCGGCGACCAGAGGATCACATCACAACGGCTCTGGTTGGTGGGATCAACTCGCAAGCCAATCAGACCCTCGCCCGGCTCAAATGTTTTCACGCTGGCAAGCGCGTGCCACGCCTTGCCTGCGTGATGACCACTGAACAACTGGCGCTGCAACGGATTCGTCGTGCCCGTTGCCGTCCAAGCCAACACCTGACCGTCCGGCTCACCGGTGAAGAACACCTCGTTGCTGGCGTTGAGAAAATTCACGGAAGCCAGACCGTAGCTCTGAGATGGAGTCAACGCGGCGATGGTCTGGCGAGACAGCGTCAACAAACTCGCGTTCGTGCCGCTCACCAAATATTCGGCGGTGACGAAGTCGTCCGCGAAATCAATCGAGCCATTGGCATTCTTGTCGTCGGCAAACGTGTAAAAAATGGCGCTGCCGTTTGTGTTGCGCAGAAAACCTGACGCAAGTGAACCACCTCGCCAATTGTTTGTGCGGGTGGCGACTGGCTCTGGCAAAGAGAACTTTTTCGCTGGAACCTCAACTATGCCAAAGAATGAGGCCCCGGGCACTTGCCAATCGCCCCACTGGCCAGTGGGTTCAATCGCTGCATAGAACTCGAAGTTCTCCGGTTGACCGGGCAACCAGTTACGGAAAGTAGCGGATGATCCACTGATCCAAAAGTATGGGTCGTTGACTGTGTTTCGATGTAGACCAATCCACGCACGCACACCAAAATTCGCCGTAATCCAGTTGTTTTCAGCCGAGTCCTCAATCGTGACCAGATTACCCCCCGATTGCTGCGCGGAAGATTGAGCGGTTATCCAATCAGACTGCGTTGCTGTCAGAAAATAAGCTGAACCAGAAACGGCCCAGTAAACTGAGTTGGCTACAAGCATCTGGCCAGCAGAAATGATTTCAATACCACCAGCATCCTGTAAACGAACACTGACTCGATGCACGGTTGATGTGTCGACTATTCCAAGCCCACGATGCGATGTGTTTGTGTCTATTAACGACAGAGTCCAGTTCGTACCAAAGCTTACAGAGGACAACGAGCCGTCCGGCGCGTTGGTTGTGGCGAGACTCACCAGCACATCCTGGCCTCTCACGCCAAGGACAAACGCCGCTTGATTCGTCGCGAGTGCGACCACGTTCGACTGCCACAAGTTTCCATTACGCGTGTATTCCATCACGCGGCCACTGCCGTTTGTTGTTCCGCGCAGACCCACGTAAATTCCCGCGCTGGGCCGGTTCGTTAGTTGTCCCACGGCAATGGACGTGATTCCAAATTGACCAACATCCACACGCTGCGTTGACCAAGTTGTCGCGCCTTGCGAGAGCACGAGCAGGAAGTTGATGTTCGTTCCCGGATTCCCGTCCGCGCCGAGGACGATTTCTTCCGCGCCTGAGCCGTCCAATTGGCCGACGCCTTCGACGAAGTTGCTTGGCGTGAACGGCAGCACGAGGGAGGCGATGTTCGTGCCGGGATTGCCGAGCAGATTTGGTGTGCTGGCGGCGTTGGTGGGTTGCGTACCGGATTTCCATTCCTGCCAATCGCTCCAACCGTCGCCGTCAGAGTCAACGTAGGCGTTGGCATTGTTGGTGAGGCCGTTCAGGAATTCCCACACGTCGGGCAGGCCGTTGGTGTTAGCGTCGTGCCGCATGGAGACCTGCCGGACGAGGTTGTCGTTGCCGTCATATATGTAGGCAAGCGC
>JANNAO010000158.1:0-18601 GCA_031384405.1 Verrucomicrobiota bacterium
GCCTTGACGCCGCCCTCTTCCCACGTCTTTTTCCAGCGGTGGCTGACTTGCCGGACAACCCCAAGCCGTTTGGCGACCGCCGAACTCGAACACCCTTTATCAAAGAGTTTCGCCGCCTGAAGCCGTCGGTTCTCCATCTGCGTATGATCTCGTTTCATTCCCATCCCCCAAATTAACCATTTCAAAACTAATTGTCACTCTATTATGCGAGTCTCAATAAGAATGTCGCTCTTTTCAAAACCAAAAAATCCGAGCACTTGGCAAAGTTCTTGTTGAACTATTTACAAAGCGGGTTGCTGAAAGTTCAAATTGACTTAATCAGCAGAGGCGGCGCTCAGGGGTTTCTTGGATTGGGTGACATCCGCAATCTGGTTTTTTTCAAAATGCCATCAACTGAGATGCAGCAAATAGTGGAATATCTCGATATTGAACTTTCCAAGTTGGACTCTCTCACCACCGAAGCGCAGCGCGGTATTGAGCTTTTGCAAGAACGCCGAATGGCACTTATTTCCGCCGCCGTCACCGGCCAGATTGACGTTCGCCCCTTACTGAAAAAGGAAGCCGCATGAGCCTGCATAAAGAAATCAGTTTCGAGATGGAGATTTGCCAGCACCTCGCCACCCACGGCTGGCTCTATGCCGAGGGCGATGCAGCGGGCTACGTCCGCGCACAGGCTTTGTTCCCGGCGGATGTTCTGGCGTGGGTGCAAGCCACGCAACCGGAGGCATGGGAAATCCTCGTTAAAAATCACGGCGACAAAGCGGGTGAAACATTGCTCGCCCGCCTGCGCGACCAACTTGACCAACGCGGCACGTTGGATGTATTGCGCCACGGCGTTGAACTGCTTGGCCTGAAAAAACCGTTGAAGCTGGCGGAGTTCAAACCCGCACTCGCCATCAATCCCGAAATCCTCGCCCGCTACGCCGCCAACCGGCTGCGCGTGGTGCGGCAGGTGAAATACTCCCAGCACAACGAGAACAGCATTGACCTCGTTTTGTTCCTAAACGGCATCCCCGTCGCCACGGTGGAATTGAAAACCGATTTCACCCAAAGCATCGGAGACGCGATTGACCAATACCGCTTTGACCGCAACCCGAAGCCAAAAGGCCAGACCGCCGAAACGTTGCTATCTTTTCCCAACGGGGCGCTTGTGCATTTCGCCGTGAGCAACAGTGAAGTCTCGATGGTGACGAAGCTTGACGGCCCGGCCACGGTATTTCTGCCCTTCAATCAGGGCAACGACGGCGCAGCGGGCAACCCGGTAAATCCAAGCGGCCACCGCACAGCCTATCTCTGGGAAAAAGTTTGGGCGCGTGAAAGCTGGCTGGAAATTCTTGGCCGTTACCTCATCGCCCAACGTGACAAGAAGAAGCAGATCACTAAGGTGATTTTCCCCCGCTTTCATCAGCTCGACGTGACGCGGAAACTCCAAGTGGCGGTGCTTAAAGACGGCCCCGGCGGAAAGTATCTCGTCCAACACTCCGCAGGATCAGGCAAGACGAACTCGATTGCCTGGACAGCGCACTTTCTCGCCGAGTTGCACGATGCCACGGCGAAAAAGGTTTTCGATACCGTGCTTGTCGTGTCCGACCGCACGGTGATTGACTCACAACTCCAAGAAGCGCTCTTTGATTTCCAGAGAACGAGCGGCGTAGTTGCCACCATCAAAGGCAGCGAAGGCAGCAAAAGCGGTGAATTGGCAGAAGCCCTGTCGGGTGACAAGAAAATCGTAGTTTGCACCATTCAGACTTTCCCGTTTGCGTTGGAAGCCGTCCGCAAGCTCGCAGCCACGCAGGGCAAACGCTTTGCCGTGATCGCCGATGAAGCCCACAGTTCGCAGACCGGCGAGGCGGCATCCAAGTTGAAAGCGGTATTGAGTCCCCAGGAATTGGCGGAGTTAAACGACGGCGGCGAAGTGAGCATGGACGACGTGCTCGCGGCGCAGATGGCAGCCAGAGCTGACGACGGCGGTATTACTTTTGTTGCGTTCACCGCCACCCCGAAGAACAAGACGATGGAGCTTTTCGGAACGCGCCCGGTTCCCGCCAAACCTGCCGGGCCGGGAAATCTTCCCGCGCCGTTTCATGTCTATTCCATGCGCCAGGCCATTGAGGAAAAATTTATCCTCGACGTGCTGAAAAATTACACGCCTTACAAACTGGCGTTCAAGTTGGCGCACGCGGGCAAAGACTACGACGACAAAACCGTTGAGCGTAGCGCAGCCATGAAAGGCATCATGGGCTGGGTCAGGCTGCACCCCTACAACATCTCACAGAAGGTGCAGATCGTGGTGGAACACTTCCGCGAATATGTTTCCCCGCTGCTCAACGGCAAGGCCAAGGCGATGGTAGTGGTAGGCAGCCGCGTGGAGGCCGTGCGATGGCAACTGGCGATTGATAAATACATCAAGGAACACGGATACAAAATCGGCACGCTTGTCGCCTTCTCCGGTGAAGTGAATGACAAGCAATCCGGCCCGGATGGATTTACGGAAAACAGCCACGCGCTCAATCCCAATCTGAAAAGCCGCGACATCCGCGAAGCCTTCAAAGGCGACGAGTATCAAATTTTGCTCGTCGCGAACAAATTCCAAACCGGCTTCGATCAGCCCTTGCTGTGCGGAATGTATGTGGACAAGCGGCTCGCAGGTATTCAGGCCGTGCAGACGCTTTCGCGCTTGAATCGCGCCCACCCCGGCAAGGACACAACCTATGTGTTGGATTTCGTCAACGACACGGCGGAAGTCCTCGCTGCGTTCAAGACCTATCACACCACGGCGGAACTCTCGGCGACCACCGACCCAAACCTTGTCTATAATCTCCGCGCCAAACTGGACGCCGCCGGGCATTACGATGATTTTGAAGTCGAGCGCGTGGTTGCAGTGGAATTAAGTCCGAACGCGAAGCAGAGCGAACTACTGGCGGCAATTGCGCCTGTCGAAGACCGCTTGATGAAGCGTTACAAGGCCGCGCAAGAGGCATTGAAAACGGCGAAGGATAAAAATGACGAAGCCGCCGCCAAGACCGCACAAGACGAGTTGAACGCGCTTATTTTGTTCAAGACCGACCTGGGCGCGTTCATCCGGCTCTACACGTTCCTTTCCCAAATTTTCGACTACGGCAACACCGCGCTTGAGAAACGCGCGATCTTTTTCAAACGCCTTTTGCCGCTGCTTGAGTTTGGCCGCGAGCGCGAGGGTATTGACCTGTCGAAAGTGGTTCTCACGCATCACCACCTGAAAAACATCGGACGGCAACCGATGCCGTTGAACAGCGGCGAAACGCCCAAGCTGGAGCCAATCACCGAAGCGGGAAGCGGCAGTGTGCAGGAGAAAGAGAAAGCCCTGTTGAACGAAATCATCGAAAAGGTGAACGACCTTTTTGAAGGCGAGCTTACCGATCAGGACAAGCTCGTTTATGTGAACAACGTCATTAAGGGAAAACTGCTTGAGTCGGAAACATTGCGGCAGCAGGCGACGAACAACACCAAGGAGCAGTTTGCCAATTCGCCCGACCTGAAAACCGAATTACTAAACGCCATCATGGGCGCACTGGACGCGCACACCCTGATGAGCACGCAGGCGCTAAATTCCGCCACCGTCCAAAACGGCATGAAAGACATTCTACTGAATCACGCGGGCCTCTACGAAACCCTGCGCGACCGTTCAAAGCGTTAGTGGGAATTTTCTATTCTCAACGTAAAGTTGGTGGCTCGCCTATCGTCGAGTTTCAATGCTGATAGGCACGTTAATCTGATTCTCAATTTCCGTGTAAATATCAAGCGTCGGGTTTTCCGCTTCGAGGCTAACAATGAGTGAATATTTCATACGATCCTCAAAGCGCTCGTGACTTGCCCGTGTTCGCCACCAGCCGGTTATAGGAGAAATCGCTATGTGCTGCATACTGAGAAGATCAGCCGCATAACCTTCCCATGTGTCTGAATGAACAGACCCCCGAAAGCACGCCTGTCCTAGAGTCCAACCATCGGTCGTTCCTCCAACATGCACACGATTTTCTTTGGCGAATTCTTCTGCTGCTAGTTTACTTACTTGCGCTGCTAAGTCTTGTGCTGTTTGGCCAGGACTCGAAACTTTGAATCGCAATGCACAGTTGGAGTAACGAAAGTTTGAAGTGTAACCTCTATTCCCAGGATTTGGTTCAATGAAGTATGAAAGGGTTACACGCATCCGAACTTTTTCCCTCGAATTCTTTTGGAGTTCTTGCACTGGCCAAGGGAGACCATGTATGTGCATTTCGTTGAATATGATGTCTTTTTTATCTCTCTTGAACGGCTGTATATCGCATTCGGCAATTAAAGTTGCGCGATTCCCGGTGCATTCCAAAGCACGCCGCAAACTTGGAACACCATACCCGACCGTTCTAAGTAAGAAGTTAGCGCGTTCACGCTTGTCTGAAAGTGTAGTCGGAATCGAAGCCTTCATTGCCTCAGTCCATTCCGCTGAGTGAACTAACAATGCTCGAACTGTCTCTGGTGTTAGCTCAGGATATTCTGACATAATCTGAGCTGCCATTCGTGCAGCCAAAGCTGTCGCCGGGCTCGTGCCGCACATGCCGCCAAAAACTCCTTCGTTGAAGTCTGCGTGGGTGGAAAGCAGCAGCATTTCAGGAAGCTGAAGTGTCGAGTCATTGGCAGATTGATAACCTGCGTTCCCGCCTTCAAAAACAACATCTGGCTTGTTTGGCCATTTCGTATCCCAAGGCAGGGATGTGCTACTCATGGGTGCTAGAGCACCTGCCCCAGCAATCGGCTCATAGGATTCGCCTTGCATCACAGTAGTAAAATTTGTGAACGCACCAACACAGAGCGCATTCCATGATTGGATCGGGTTTTCTACCGAGTATGCGTGATTGGAACTAGGGTAATTTTTCCAGGCTGACTGAGGAGTATTCCCGGCACTCAAACACAGCAATCTTCGCACTTGCCCGCCGTTATCCAAGCCACAAGCAAGGGCATCCATCTGTGCCGACCATGATGTAGGAATAGGATCATTCGCCTCCTTCATGGTTGTTGCGACGCACCAGACGCGTTTTCGCGTCGGAAATTTACCTTCAGCCAGCGCAACACCCTGAGCTGTATAAGCCCCTGCAAGTTTTTCATCCGTCTCTCTTTCAACGGGAGGCGGGACAATTTTCACTCCCTCTAAATTAAGTGGAACAAGTATTTTGTCTTTACCGGTGAGAGCAGGCGTCAAATCCCCATAGAAACAAAGGCCCGCCATCATTGTTCCATGATTATCATCATCCGCCGCAGCCCAAGCAGTGTTGATTGTTAAATTATTATTTTCAGGCAGCAATTTTTCGAGCAATGGGTGCGCCCGATTGATCCCTGTATCGAGCACACTGACGAATGCAGCATTCGGTGGTGGTAACTCAGTCCTCTGAGTGAGGTCCGTTGCCCACATCACCTGTTTCGTGGGTCGCATGGCTTGGAAGAAGTCCGCATAGTCTCTCCCGCGACGAATTTCAGCGATACAACTTAGCAGCGCTAATTTTTTGGAAAAATGACTACCCTTGCCATAGGCCGCGATAATGGTGTGTTCTGGTAATTTTATCTGTCCGCTCCCGACTTTCAATTCTACTTCGCTCGAAAGGGCTTTGAATTGATTGAGGATGATTTGCCTCTCGTCTTCGGAAATCCCACGGCGGAGCCAGACCTCAAACCAAAGAGTTTCGTTCGCGGGAAAAGTTTCGTTAGCTTCGGTCCATAGCTGTTCAGCAGCAGCCTTACCTACACGCTCAATAGCATCTATGAGAGGTCGGTATTTAGGGTGTATTTTCCCACCTCTTACCTTTTGTTGTTTGGTAAGATAGTCTTCGACGATTGTTGCCAAAACGCTAAGTTTTCCATCGGGAACGAACCAAGTTTGAAATGTCACTAACCGATTGTTAATTTTGAGTATCCGCTCGTTAAGCAACTGCCAGCCATTTGCTTCCAATCGCTCAACACCAATTCCAACATCAGGAGCACTTTCTAGCTCAATACAAATACCCTTTGCGTGAATATCCTCGTTCCCCTCCCAACTTTGGGCCAAGGTTACATATTCGTCCTGGAGTTTTTTGAAATCATCCTTCAGAGCCTTGCCGTGTGCCCTAAAATTTGAACGCGCAGGAACAGGCTGGTTGCGCCCGGTCTTTTTAGATTTGTAAGGCGCGTCCTTGTGAAAACGGTCAACGCGAAGGTGGCGTTTGTTTATATTATTTTGCGCCATTAACTCTCGCGTCGTTTGGTCTGCTTTTTCTTGAAGCGATCAGCGATAGCTTTCAATAGCATCTCCGTAGTCAATCGCTCCTTGTGCTCAATTAGGCGTTCCTTGATTGCGTCATCAGCAACTCGAACAGCTTCCGCGAAACTCAGCTTTGATGCGGAACGAAGCACTCTGTTCCAATCCACTACTGGACGAATCTCGTTTGCAAGCCTCTGCTCAAAAACTTTACGCAACTCACGACGCGTTGGCATCGAATACTCGATGATGTCGTCAAATCTACGGAATAGCGCGGGATCAAGTGCTTCCGGATGGTTTGAAGCAGCAATGACCATACTATGGCCGCGCATACCATCGATAAAAACCAAAAAACTGTTCAACACCCTGCGCATTTCCGCCACGTCATGCTGTGCTCCACGGGCAAGCCCAAGAGAGTCAAACTCATCGAATAAGAATACTGCTCGATGTTTTTCCACAGATTCAAAAACCAACCGTAATTTCGATGCTGTTTCTCCAAGAAACTTCGTGAATATTGCATCCAAGCGCACAATGAAGAGCGGCAATCCAAGTTCATGAGCTAGAGCGTGAGCTGTGATTGTTTTTCCACAACCGGGTGGACCAAGGAGCATCAGACGCTGCCGTGGCCTCAGTCCGTGTTCCCGAAGTTTGCCAAACTGTTGTTGTTCCTTAACCACTCGGCGGAGTCGCGATTCCAATGATGGTGTAAGCACTAGCTGATTTAGCCCCACGCTCGGCTGTATCATTTCAAGCAGCCCTGCTAGTTCACCTTGCGGGCGGGAGAATGGGATTGAATTGGTTTGCTGCTCCCCCAAAGTGCTCCCACCGATTCGGGGAGCATTTTCAATCAGTTTTTGGATTTCTTGGGCCAGATCTTCGTGCCCTTGGCGGGCTTCGTTGGCAGCCAATTGCAACGCAGCGGTGCGAAATCTTTCATCATCGCCATCAACGTGGCTTCGCAACAGCTCCAGAATTTGACGTTTTGCAGCCATTCAATACCCACTTGTCTTGAGAGGAAAATTCATAAAAACGAATACATTGCGTTATTTTTAATCAGCCTATTGAAGCGTTTTTCATAGTCCTCGAAAAGACGCAAAAATTAAAATCACAACGACATTTAGCTCTGTTGGGCCACGGTTGCATCATATCCGTGTATAATAATTTTCCACAAGCGGAATTAAGTCATCCGAGAGATTTTTTGGCAACATTTCCTTTTTAACCCGTTCGTTAAATGATTTGCACCCGTCCGTCCAAGATTCATCAGCTTGCGGCTCGCTTTCAGCGTGGCAATGCACGCAGACGACGAGTAAAGGCGCAGCGGAAGACTGTGCCCTGACGCTCCCGGCTACGCACGCAAGCGGGCTGGGCCTTCGCTTTCAGGCCGCAGACTTCCGCCGCCGGGGATGCCTGACTCCATCGTTTCAGGATCGTTCCACTCCACTCCGCTCCGCAACCAAGCGCGACCTGCCGACCGCGTTTGGTTGCTTTCGCTTCATTCCGTTCCTCGACACTGAATCCGCTGGAGACAGGCCGGGGATGATACGCCCCTGTCATGCTTCATGCAGAAGCCATGAAGCCCGCCAGTTGCGCCGCTTCGCGAAAGTGTGTGGGTAAGTAATTGCTTTCCCGTTTTCAGGTCCTTTTCCGCAAGTGCTCCCCTCTGCATCGGCGCGTTCTTTCGCCCTCACTGCGTCGCCGCAAAACCAGCCTGCCCCTCGTGGTGCCCTCTGAAGACCACTCCCACGGGGGAAGGCTGGCGGCTTCCGCTTTTTCGTGAAGGGCGAAAGACCGGACCGAACAGCAGAGCACAAAAAAAAGACCATGAAAACTACATCATCAAAATCGAAAAAATCAGAGCTTCAGAGCCGTCCCGAACAGTTGAGCACGAGCACGGGGAACAGACCCAAAATCAATCTGGAATTGCGCCGAGCGAATCGGAAACTGGAAACCGAAAAGTTGCTTTCGTTGCTGCAAAGCGAGACACCGAACTTCTTTGAATTGGCCGAAGTGGTTGGCAAGTGGGTTTGGATTCAGTTTAGCGACAAGCAACCGCCTACCGTCACCCGCGTTTTGGCCGAGCTTGGCTTTCATTGGAACAACACCCGGCAGGCATGGCAGCACCCTTGCGGAACGATTATTGAAGAACCCGCGACCTATGACCCGCGCAAGCGTTATGGCAGTTATTTCGCCGCCGTTGGCAAAACCGCTTGAAAGGAGAACGCGCCATGAATACCGAAACACTTCTCCCCGGCTTTGCCGGACTCGTTAAGCCGTTCAGGTTTACCGCCAGCCCTTACGAATACAAAGTGACCGCGTTGCGCGAGTGTCCGACGCCGGACGCCATGCAGCACTGTGAGACGCCCGACAAAGCCGCCGACTATTGGCGGATGCACATTGCGACCCATCCGCATTTCAACCCGGATTGCGAATGCTTGGCCGTGTTGCTTTTGAACACGCGCCGGAAGGTCAAGGGGCATCACCTTGTTTCAATCGGCACGATGGACACCATTCTTGTGCATCCCCGCGAAGTGTTCCGGCTCGCCATCGTCACCGCCGCCAGTGCCGTGATTGTCATGCACAATCACCCCAGCGGCGAAAGCACACCCTCAGAGGCAGACATCAAAGTGACCCGCGACCTCATCCGCGCCGGGCAGCTTTTGAAAATGGAATTGCTAGACCATGTCGTCATCGGCAACGGCAATTTTTCATCACTTCGCAGTCTTGGCTACTTCTACCAATAACCATGACCACGCAAGCAATCATCGCAGGGAGAAATCCCATTTTTCGGGAGCGAGCCGTTTTGGACACTCCTAATTTGTTTAGGACAGTCACACCATGCGGCCTTTCTGCTGTCCCGTTAAAGTTCCCGCCGTCCCGTTCAAACAGAAAATCTGTTCCCCCTAAAGGTTTCCCCCGATTTTCAGTTTTGATCGGTCGAAGGCTTCCGGCTGACAGGAACTTTGAATCCGAGCCATTAGGCCGCGATTGGCGCAGCTTGAATACATTCAAAAGGAGTTGCCATGAATAACGACCCGCTCAATCCAGAAATTATCTACTCATACACCCGCGCCCAAGCATTGGCCGACGGTTTTCAAGTCGAAGTGACCAAGACTGCGCAGGAAGCTGGAATCCGGTTCCCGGTGTTCCTCACGCGCACGGTTTACGATGCTTTCGTGACCGTTCCGCCGAACGTCAGCGGACAGGACGAAGCCGGGAGGCTTTGGGATATTGTCTGGATGCTCCGCTTTGCCATCCGCAAAGCGGCCAGCGGACAAGACCGTTTGCCGTTTGCTCTCTACGTTCGCAACAACAACCGCGCACCGCGTTTGATAAAGCTCATTGCCATGTGCGGGCCGCTCGACATGGACAAGCCAGAGCCAGCCATCACGGTAATGATGCCGGACGAAGATTGACCGGCAGAAAATAGCGCAGCGGCTGAACCTCCGAGGTTCAGCCGCTTTTTGCTTTGTTGGGAACTAGCAGCGTCCCCAAACCCCGCCGCCAGAGGCGTGTCCTCTGGACACCACGCATTCACCGCTGCGCTCTCCTTTACGCTTCGCGCCCTTTCCGTCAGGGCGGAAAGTAATTTGAGAATTGTCTGAATATTCTTTTGCCCATAGTGTAGTGACCTAAATAAATCATTTTGAACCCCAAGTCTCTGCACATGTAAGGAATTACGGCAATGGACAAATTATCAATCAAAGAACTAAATACTCTTAGATTGGCCATATTTTTGAACGCAGAATCTTTGCACAAAGAGGCAAAACTTTTATACGAAAACGGCCATTACGCGCGGTCATTTTTACTTGCTCATTTCGCTTGCGAGGAACTTGGAAAGCTTCCGATTATTGTGGGGGCTCTTGGACAATTGGCAAAAAACGAGAAAGTTGACTGGAAAAAGGTCATGCGGCGATTTCGCGACCACAAAACCAAAGTGGATTCAGATGATTTCCACCACTACGTTTTTGGCATTGATCTCGACCTTGTAAACGATGCTGACCTCAAATGGTTGGAGGCTGCGAATGCAGTCTCAGCAGAAAGAGTGCAGCACAAAAACCATTCAACATATGTGGACATAAGGGAGAGCAAAATAATTGCACCCTTGGATGCAGTTTCTCAAAAAGATGCGAATGCAACGATAGAGCGTGCTTTCAACTCATTAAAGGCTCACTGGGGCTCTGAATGTCTTACGAATCCATTATTTCAAACAGCCCAAAAACCGACTGTCAGTGAAACTGTCAGTGAAAGTCCAAGCGAGCAGTGTAAAATTCAGGCGAGTTAGAGCGAATTTTCCTTGTAAATACAGGGCTTTCCGCTATTTTATTGGTGTTGGCAAGGACTCTGGTCTCCGAGTCCTTCCTCTGGAGCCAACTCGCAAGTCGTTGATCATCTCCAACACTTCGGCACAGAAACGGGTGGAGACTGTCGGTTGGTCTTGGGCAGCGGGTCGCTCAACAATTTGATCGCGTGCTTGCGACTGTAGCCGTCTTGCTTGAGAAACTCATCGAGCATCCGGGCGTTGCCAGCCTTGTTGCGCCGCGCGTAGTGGGCTTGCAGGGTCTTGAGTTGGTCGTTCCGAAATTCATTCATCCGAAGCCTTGACAGTCTTTTCACGCTGATTCAATCTGACGGCGAACTGACCGCGAGATTCCCCCCGTTGACTGAAGCCGTTTAAGAATCCGCGCCCACTGAGCGATAGACATTCCAGTTTGAACCAATCCTGCCGCTCGCAGTCCAAGCCAGTGTCCGAGTGGACACGCCGCGACAAAAAGTCCCGCCAGTTCAAAAACAATTTAACCAAACGAAATCATTTTATGGCAAAAGCTGTCACCAAGAAGGCCAAAACAAAATCACCGAAGATCAAACCCGGCGAGGAATTGCCGCTGGATCAAGCCGAGTCCGCTGCATCCATCGCGCAAGAGTCCGCCGCTGTCGCCGCGACTGAAACTCCCCCGCCCGAATCCGTCATGGCGAACGACCAGGATGCCGTGCGTTATTCCAGCCGCCCGCCGACTCCGCCGCCGGTGGACGATGACGCGCCGCTCCAGCCGCCGACTCACGCCATCGAAGCCAGCGTTCCCGCGCAACCTCGCGGCGTTGTCGAACCGCGCCGCAACGAGCGCGACAAGATCGCCAACTCACTCAACATCGCCAAGCTCCAGGGCATGCAAATGAGCGAGTTGAACAACATGGCCAAGGAGTATGGCGTGGAAAATTACGGCACGATGCGCAAGCACGAGGTCATCTTCCACATCCTCCAGAAGAATGCCGAACGCGCGGGCGTGCTGTTCTCCGAAGGCGTGCTGGAAGTCTTGCCGGACGGCTACGGCTTCCTGCGCTCCCAGAGTTTCAATTACCTTTCCTGCCCGGAAGATATTTACGTTTCGCCCTCGCAGATTCGCCGCTTTGATTTGCAAACCGGTAACTTGATCGCTGGCCAAATCCGTCCGCCGAAGGAAAAGGAAAAGTTTTTCGCGCTGCTCAAGGTCGAAGCCGTGGACGGTGAAGAGCCGGACAAGGCCAAGGACAAGACGCATTTTGAGAACCTCACGCCGCTGTTTCCGAACAAGCGTTTCATCCTCGAAACCGGCAAGGAAGAACTCTCCACTCGCGTGCTTGATCTCGTCTGCCCCATCGGCAAAGGCTCGCGCGGTCTGATCGTCGCGCCGCCGCGCACGGGCAAAACCGTGTTGATGCAGAAGCTCGCCAACGCGATCCTCAAGAACAATCCGGAGACGTATCTGTTCATCCTGTTGATTGACGAACGTCCCGAAGAAGTCACCGACATGGAACGCACTTGTATCGGTGCAGAAGTGATTTCCTCCACGTTCGATGAACCGCCAGAGCGCCATGTGCAGGTTGCCGAAATGGTCATCGAGAAGGCCAAGCGCATGATCGAACACAAGCGCGACGTCGTCATCCTGCTCGACTCCATCACCCGTCTAGCTCGCGCCTACAACACCGTGCAACCGCACTCCGGCAAGATTCTCTCCGGCGGCGTGGACGCGAACGCGTTGCACAAACCCAAACGCTTCTTCGGCGCAGCTCGTAACATCGAGGAAGGCGGCTCGCTCTCGATCATCGCCACTGCGCTCGTGGACACGGGATCGCGCATGGACGAAGTGATCTTTGAAGAGTTCAAGGGCACGGGCAACATGGAAGTCCATTTGGATCGCGGCCTCGTGGATCGGCGCATTTTCCCCTCGATCAACGTCGAACGCTCCGGCACGCGCAAAGAAGAATTGCTCTACCACCCGGACGAACTTAACAAGATCGTCCTGCTGCGCCGCGCTCTCACCGGCGTGCCGCCCGTGGAAGCGATGGAACTGTTGCTCGGCAAACTCAAGAAGACCGGCAGCAACATCGAGTTCCTCATCGGCATGGCGGTGGGGTAAGCCCAAGAGGCGCGTAAAATTGGCTAGTGGTTAAGCGAACCAAGATAAAGGTAGCCGTTCTCATACTTGGCAAATATCCAAGTGTCGCTGCCCTGCCAAACGAACGTATTGGTCAGCGAATCGGTTGGATTCCACCAGCCGCCTTTGTTCTCTAAGGGAGCACCCCAGTCTAGCCAGATAACATCGTCTGAATACTTTCGGTCTTCCGTGTGGAGGCTGAGATTGAACATTTTGACGTAGTTTTGAAATTGGGGTTCAGAAATTTTGGCTTTCAACTTGTAGTCGTAGTCAGGCAACAGGGTGTCCGAATAGTAAGACTCGTGGATGTCACTCGCCGACCACGGCAGTTCTTTGCGGAAGGACCAAGTGAACATCTGATAACAGAAAATGATTCCTGAGCCGTAGAGCGCAATCGTCGCAAGCGATGCCTTGATGCAAAATGACTTTGACGACTTTCTGGAATCTGAGACAAACCAGATTGCGAGTATCCCGACAATAACTCCCGGAAGTGTAAAGGCGTTTGCGAGAAGTTCTGGGATTTTCTGTCTTGGGTAATCGGGGAAGGCAAGCTTCGCGATAACACAACAAACGATGAAAGCCACGAAGGTTGCGCCCGAACTTAGGAGAAATCCTTTGAGGGCGGATTTGCCTTCTCGCCTCATGCGTAGAGCCGAGAGGATTCCTACTGCCGGAACTATAATCCCAAAGCAGAAGCCGAATGTTCCTTGTGCCCATGTCATGCCAGAAGTGTCGCAACACTCGGATTGTCGTCCAGCACGATTTGGTTACTTCTCCGCAATCCACACCAACGTCCCGCTTGGCAGCAGATCGTAGAGTGGGATCAAATCCTCATCCGCCAGATGGATGCAGCCGAGGGAAGTGGGTTTGCCGAGCGAGTCTTGATCGCCAAAGCCGTGGATGTAGATGTAGCGCGAGTGTGTGTCCACGTTGCCGCCGCGATTGAAGCCTTCCTCCAATCCCTCCAGCCACAGGATGCGCGTGGTGATGGATTCCAGCGGCAAGCCGTCTCGCAAGTGACCGGTGACTTTGCGATGTTTGAAAACTGTTCCCGCCTCGCAACTATCGCCGATCTTTTCCGCGATGCGATGCAGGCCGAGCGGGGTTTTGTTTGAGCCTTTGATCTGGCCGATGCCGAACTTGGAAGTAGAGATGCAAAACTCTTTGGCGAGTTGGTAGGCCGCGTCAGTCCTCTGCGCGCCGGGGGCTTCGTTGTTTGATGAGACGGCGCGCACGGAGTGACGCATCCTACCACTGCTTTGCTCAAAGAGCAGGGCGGTTTGGTTCGCCACACTGGCTGTGAAAATAAACTGCGTCGGAGCTACGCCGAGTTCTTGGCAGCGGCGCAGGCAATCAGTCAATGTTTGGTTGGTGTTCATTGGGAACAATTCATTTGGCCACGAAGAAGCACAAAAAGCACAAAAGATTTTGGCAAGCGAACGACTTCATTTTATGTGCCTCTTGTGCCTTTTTGTGACAATTCAACTTCCGGTCTTGGTTCATTCTTCCAAGTGCGGCGGCACGGCGGATTCCAACAACGTGACTAACTCCGGTTGCATGAATTGAAAATCATCCGGGATATTCAGACAGATCACGCGCTTGTCGGCCAGTTCATCGGCAAACTTTTCTTGCAGTCGTCGCAGGTGTTTCTTTTCCATCACGAACACGATGTCCGCCCATCCGATGTGTCCAGCGGTGACTTTGATGCGTGCGCCGGGTTCTGTTCCGGCGGAGCGGGCTTGGATGCCATCCGCGCCGTGAAAAACTTTCTCCGCCGTTGGGCTGCGCCAACGATTACGAGAGCAGATAAAAAGGAGTTTCTGCATTTTACGTTGTAGGTGCGAGGTGACGAGTCGTTCGGGGAGCACTCCTTACGTCGTGCCCTACAAAGGAAAATTTACTGCTACCGCCTACTTCAACTTTTTCACCAGCACCTTGGAGTTGCGCCCGCTCTGATCGTATTTCTCGCGGCGCACGGGCGGGAGATCGTCGGGCTTGCCTTCGCTAAAGCCGCCTTTGGATTGGAAGTAGGTGAACGCCTGGGTCGAAAGCGTGAGCAGTTCGCTGAGGCCGAGTTCGCGGGCCTTGCTCTCAACGAATTGAATGAGCTTCCGGCCAATGCCTTGATTCTCATGCGACGAACTCACGTAGAGACACGCGAGTTCGCCCTTGCTCTGTTCGGGATAAACATGCAGGGCCACGCAAGCGACGGGGTTCTTATCAATCTCGAAGATATAATAGTCGCCCAGTTGTTTCTCGATGACGGCGCGGGTGCGTTTGACGAGTTCGTCGGATTGTACGCCTTTGTCCGTGAGCAATTGGATGGCGCGAATGTCCTTCTTCTTGGCCGGGCGAATCTGCTGATATTCGTTGGCGTAAATCAATGTGCCGATGCCTTCGTTGGAGAACACCTCGGCGAGCAATCCTTCGTCCACCTTGCCGTTGATGACGTGAACGCGCTGAACACCCGCGCGACAGGCGGCTGCGGCGTGTTGTGCCTTGGAAAGCGTGGCGGACGTGAACTCGCATTTGTTTTTTTCCAACAACGCCGTGAGTTCGCCCACGATCATCTGACGGATGAGTTGTCCCTGACAATACAAGCCGTCCGCCGTGGTGATGAAAATAAGTTTAACCGCCTTTAGCGCGTCAGCCACGGCCAGCGCGACACCGTCGGAATTCACGCGATACGTTTTGCCATCGCCATCGAAACCCAGCGGCGGGATGACGGGGATGACGCCTTGTGCGAGGAGCGATTGGAGCAACTCCACATCCACGCGTTCGACCTTGCCGGTGAACAGATGATCCACGCCCTGAATGATGCCCATGGGATGCGCGATGATGGCGTTGGTGCTGGCGGCGCGAAGATCGTTGGCGGACAAACCTTCAAGGATTTCGTGCGTCAACCGGTTCGCTGCCGTGAGCGACAGTTTGAGCGTGGCGGTGTCAGTGACGCCGACGCCATCGAGATTGGATGCAGCAACATTTTGTTCGTCCGCGAGCGATTTGATCTGTGCCGCCGCTCCGTGAACGATGACGACACGGATGTTCAGCGAGCGCAGCACCGCGACATCAAGCAGGATGTTGGCGAAGTTCTCGTCGGTGACGATGGCGCCGTCCAGCGCGAGGATGAAGGTCTTTTCGCGGAAGCGCGGAATGTATTGCAGGATGCCCCGCAGGTCGGTTGGTTTCACGTTCGGTCGTTAGTCGTTAATCTGACGCGGAGATTAGTAAGCGGTTTCGGCTGCGATTCAACAATTATTTCACCGACCAAGCACCTGCTTCAGTGCCTCAAGGCAACGCTCATTCTCTTTGGGCGTGCCGATGGAGATGCGGATCCACTCGCCGAGTTGATAGCCGCCCATCGGACGCGTGATGACGCCGAGCTTCTGCATCGCGCTGAAAACGCCTGCGCCATCGCCTACGCGGACGAGGATAAAGTTCGCGGCAGAGGGGACTACTTCGAGCGTCAGTTGCTTGAAGGCGCGAGTGAAAAACTTGATGCCACGCTTGGTGATGCGCTGGGTTTTTTCGACGTGCTTGGTGTCGTCCAACGCCGCGAGCGCGCCCGCCTGCGAAATGGCGTTGATGTTGAACGGTTGGCGAACCTTCTCCAGCGCGGCGATCAATTCGGGATGACCGATGCCGTAACCGATGCGAAGTCCAGCGAGACCGTAAATCTTCGAGAACGTCCGCATCAGGATGAGATTGGGGCGCGAACCGCTGGCAACTTCCGACACGAGGTCGAGTTTGTTCTCCAAGAACTCGATGTATGCCTCATCAAGCGCAATCACGACATGCGGCGGGACGGCTTCGATGAATCGCTTCAACGCTTCCGGCGAAACAATGGTGCCAGTGGGATTGTTCGGGTTGGCGACAAAGACGAGCCGTGTGCGCGGCGTGATGGCGGCAAGCATCGCGTCGAGATCGTGGCCGTAGCCTTTGGCTGGAACGGTGACGAGCTTCGCGCCGAACAATGCCGTGACGATGGGATAAACCGCGAAGCAATACTGCGACACGACGACTTCGGATTCGGCGTTGAGCAGTGCGTGGCCGAGGAACTCGATGATTTCATTCGAGCCGTTGCCAAGAGCAAGATGCGTGGGCGTGACGCCGAGTTTGGTCGCGAGTTTTTGTTTCAGGTAAAACGCATTGCCGTCGGGATAAAGATTGGCGTGAACGAGTGCCTTCTTCATCGCGGCCTGTGCGAGGCGCGATGGGCCGAGCGGATTCTCGTTGGAGGCGAGCTTGATGATGGAGGCGGCGGGCAGGTTGAGTTCGCGCGCGACGTCTTCGATGGGTCGCCCCGGCTGATAGACGGGAAGTTTTTCCAACGACGGATTGAGCGGGTAGGGCAGGGGCATCAGAGTGATTCGATGATTTTTTTGACGTTGACGTTCTTGGCGATGATGTCGCGGATGAGTGAAATTTTTTCCGCGTCAGCGGGGCGCGTCTTGACGATGAGATCGTGGACTTTGGAAGCGACCACGTAGCTGTCATCCTCGGCGAGGAGCACGGGCATTTTCAGGTTGCGCAAGGCTCGGAGCAGTTCGTTGGTGGGTTTGATCCCTCCTGTGAGGACGATGCCTGCCATCTTTTGAGTTTCACTCGCGCACGCTGAGGCAAGGATGTCCTCGCGATCCCCCGGAGTGATGAGCAGGACGCCGCGCTTGAAAAACTTGAGCGCATTGCCCGCGCTCATTGCGCCGACGACAACATCTTCAACCAAACCGTGGATGTTCTCCGGCGTGTTCAGGACTTCAGCGTTTAATTCGTCCCGGATGGAATCCAGCGTCGGCTTGGACAGCATCGGCTGATGTGGAATGACGCCGAGCAGATCGAGTCCTTTGCGTTTCAATCCGCGCCGCGCGAAGTCTGTGATGTAATCCACCTTTTCGGGCGTCACCTTGTTGATGATGACGCCGATGATCTCGACGCCCTCCTTCTCGAAGAGCGCCTGGTTGAGGACGACCTCGTCGATGGGCTTGCCGATGCCGCCGCGCGCGACGATGATGACTTTGCAGCCGAGGTGTTTTGCCACCTGCGCATTCGAGAGATCGAACACCGCGCCGACGCCCGCGTGACCTGAGCCTTCGCACAGCACGAAATCCTTTTCCCAGGAGACCCGGTCAAACGCGTCATTGATCTTTTTCACGAGCGCGTCGTTGTTTGCGGCTTGAAGATATTTGCGCGTGAAATCCGGCTCGATGGCGATGGGGCTCATGTCCACGAGCGGACAGTTCAAGCGATAGACCGAGTCCATCAGCACCGTGTCTTCGTCAATGTTTTGCTCCTCAATTTCGACGAAGCGCTGGCCGACAGGTTTGATGTAGCCGATGCGGGGAAATTTTTTTTGCAACGCAGCAATCAGTCCGAGCGAGGTGGTGGTCTTGCCGTCGTTCTGACGCGTGGCAGCGATGAACACGCGTGGCGTGGTTTTGTTCTTCATGTCGCGTTAATCACCGGGAAGATTCTTGCCCGCGCCGGGGAACAAATCCTCGTAGGCGATGGCTTGCGCGCCAACGATGGCCGCAACACCGAGAATATCGTGAGCATTCGAGCCGCGCGAAACGTCCGCCGCCGGACGATCCAAGCCGAGCAGGATGTTGCCGTAAGCGTTGGCCTTGCCGACGAGCCGCACGAGTTTGCTGGCGATGTTGCCGGAGTTCAGATCGGGGAAGATCAGCACGTTCGCCTTGCCCGCAACTTTGCTGTCGGCGCACTTGCGGTCAGCTATGTCGGGAACGAGCGCGGCGTCCACTTGAAGCTCGCCGTCGAAATCTGCCTCGAACATCTTACGCTCGGCCTTCTGACGGGCGAGCGCGGTTGCGGCTTGAACTTTCCCGATGGACGGATGCGTGGCGCTGCCTTTGGTGGAATACGAGAGCATCGCGACGCGGGGTTTCACGTCCATCAAGTGATGCGCGAGTTGAGCCGTGGACAAAGCGAT
>JANNAO010000175.1:0-6771 GCA_031384405.1 Verrucomicrobiota bacterium
ATTTCGCATCCCGGGGGTTAAAACACGGGGCCCCGTGGTGGGGGGTTGTTTCCCCGCCTTTTTTGGGGGTTTTTGGAACCCGGGGGAACACCCCCCGCCGCTACAACGCATTTTGAACCCACTTCTGAACAAGAGGCGTGCGCCCGGAAGCCGGGTAAGTCAGCCTTGTAAAAATGAAATTCATCCTCGTCGCACTGCTCGCGTCGCTCACGCTGGCGCGAACCAATTCAATCGCAGCGCCGCCGAACTTCCTCATCATCCTCACCGATGACCACGGCTACGGGGATGTCTCGGCCTATCGCGCGTCCGACGTGCGCACGCCGAACATTGATCGCCTGGGCGCGGAGGGGATGTTGTTCACCACGATGCGGGCGAATGCCACGGTTTGCTCGCCGTCGCGCGCGGCCTTGCTCACCGGACGCTATGCAGATCGTGTCGGCGTGCCGGGCGTCATCCGCACTCAGCCAGACGACTCGTGGGGTTATTTCAATCCGAAGATTCCGACGCTGGCGGATGAATTGAAGAAGGCGGGTTATCACACGGGCATCGTCGGCAAGTGGCATCTCGGCCTCGAATCGCCGAATCTGCCGAACGAGCGCGGCTTCGATTTCTTCCACGGTTTTCTCGGCGACATGATGGACAGCTACACCACGCATCTACGCCACGGAACAAATTACATGCGCCGCAACGCCGAGGTCATCGAGCCAAAGGGCCACGCGACGGATTTGTTTTCCGACTGGGCTGCCGCATATCTGCGCGAGCGAGCCAAGGCGAAAGACCAGCCCTTCTTCCTCTACCTCGCCTACAACGCGCCGCATTTCCCCATCGAGCCGCCCGCCGAATGGCTGGCGAAGGTGAAGCAGCGTGCGCCACGAATGAAGGATGCCCGCGCAAAAAACGTCGCCCTAGTGGAGCATCTCGATCACGGCATCGGACGCGTGCTTGCCGCGTTGAAGGAGAATGGGCTGGAGGAAAATACCATCGTGGTTTTCAGCGCGGACAACGGCGGTTCGCTTCCCCACACGCAGAACAACGACCCGTGGCACGGTGGCAAACAGAATCACTACGACGGCGGATTGCGCGTGCCGTTCATGGTGCGCTGGCCCGCGCAGATCAAAGCCGGTTCGCGCAGCGATTACGCCGGGCTGAACTTCGATCTTTTCCCCACGTTCCTGGAACTCGCCGGAGCAAAACCGTCCGCCGATCTCGACGCCGTCAGCCTCGCTCCCTTGCTCAAAGGCGGCACGCTCACCACGCCGCGCGATCTTTATTTCGTCCGGCGCGAAGGCGGCGCGGCCTACGGCGGCAAGACTTACGAGGCGATCATTCGCGGCGACTGGAAACTGTTGCAGAACGATCCGTTCAGTCCGCTGGAACTTTACAACCTCAAGACCGATCCGCAGGAGAAAACCAATCTCGCCGCGAAGAACAAAAAGGTTCGCAATGAACTGGCCACCGCGCTGCGCCATCACATTCAGCGCGGCGGCGCAACGCCGTGGCAGCAGCCAACACCTTGATTCCCACTGATGAAATCACGCGAAGCTAGAACGGAGCAGACTGACATTGGTGCGTTCGTTTCCGAGGGGCGCGAGACAGGGCGCGTCACTCAGTGCGCGCCGGGCTTGGCCAGACCCACGACGGCGCGCGCGGAGCGACGCGCCCTACCCGGCGCGCGGTGTGCCAAAGTGTTGATGATTTGTTTTACCTGCATCGCATTTCTATTCACCTGTCTGTCGGCCACTGCTGATTCGGTTCAGCCGGATCAATCGCGGAATATTCCCGATGCGGTGGTGGAGGCGGATGTTTGTGTTTATGGCAGCACGCCCAGTGGGGTGATGGCGGCGGTGCAGGCGGCGCGCATGGGCAAGTCCGTGGTGCTGGTCACGCCGGATAAACATCTCGGCGGGATGTCGAGCAGCGGACTGGGCTTTGCGGATACGGGGAACACGGCGGTGATCGGCGGTCTGGCGCGCGAGTTTCATCACTGCATCTGGCAGCACTACGAAGGCCCGAAAGCTTGGAATTGGCAGTCGCGCGAAAAATTCGGCAATCACGGTCAAGGCACGCGCGCCAAAGACGACGCGGCAAAAACCATGTGGGTGTTTGAGCCGGGTGTGGCGGAGAAAGTTTTTGAGTCGTTCATCAAAGAACATCGCATCCCGGTTTATCGTGATGAATGGCTGGATCGCACGAACGGCGTTCAGAAGCGCGGCGCGACCCTCTCGCAGATCACCACGTTGAGCGGAAAAAAGTTCGCCGCGAAGATGTTCATTGATGCGACGTATGAGGGGGATTTGATGGCGGCGGCAGGCGTGGAGTATCACGTCGGGCGCGAGGTGCAGAGTGTTTATGGCGAGAAGTGGAACGGTGTGCAAACCAGCGTGCTGCATCACCGGCATCACTTCGGCGTGCTCAAGCAACCAGTGAGTCCGTATGTCGTGCCGGGTGATGCGAAGAGCGGAGTGATCTTCGGTGTGAGCGCGGAATCGCCGGGCGAATTCGGCGCGGGCGACAAGAAAATTCAAGCCTACTGCTATCGTTTGTGCCTGACTGATCTGCCAGAGAATCGCGTGACGATTCCGAAGCCGGACGGATACGACGCGAGTCGTTACGAACTGTTGCTGCGCATCTTTGCGACGGGCTGGCGCGAGACGTTTAACAAGTTTGACCCTCTGCCGAATCGCAAGACCGACGTGAACAATCACGGGCCGATGAGTTTTGATTTCATCGGGGGCAATTACGATTACCCCGAAGCGTCTTACGAGCGTCGCCGCGAAATCATCCGCGCGCACCAGAGTTATCAGCAAGGCTGGCTTTACTTCATCGCGAACGATCCGCGCGTGCCGCCGGACGTGCAGCAGCGCATGAAGCAATGGGGTTTGCCTAAGGATGAATTTGCGGACAACGGTCACTGGCCGCATCAACTCTACATCCGCGAAGCGCGCCGGATGATCGGCGCGCATGTGATGACCGAGCAGGACATTTTGAAACAGCGCGCCACGCCAGATTCCGTGGGCATGGGTTCTTACACGATTGATTCGCACAACGTGCAGCGCTACATCACGCCGGAAGGTCAGGTGCAAAACGAAGGCGACATCGGCGTGGCCACGCGCGGTCCGTATCAGATCGCTTACGGTGCGCTCGTGCCGAAGCGTGAACAGGCAGACAATCTGTTTGTCACGTCGTGTCCATCCAGTTCGCACACCGCGTTCGGTTCGATCCGCATGGAGCCGGTGTTGATGATTCTCGGGCAATCCGCAGGGACGGCGGCAGCGATGGCGATTGATGAAAAAATTCCCGTGCAGCAAGTGAGCTACGAGAAACTGCGAGCGCGCTTGCTGAAGGATGGGCAAATTGTTGAACAGCCCGAGGCGATGGTCGCGCCGCCCGCCGTGGTGTTTTTCCAAAATCTCAACGCCGGAAAAAAACAGACGCTGGTGATCTATGGCACGAGCCTGTCAGCAAAAGGCGCGTGGACTGGCGCGATGGAAGAATGGTTTGATTCCAAATATCCGGGTTTGGTCACAGTCGTGAACAGCAGCGGTTCAGGGATGAATTCTTCGTGGGGCGTGACCAACTTGCAGGCCAAGGTTCTTGATCGCCGTCCCGACCTAGTCTTCGTGGAATTTTCGTACAACGATGCGCACGACAAATTCAAGATGGCCTTCGAGCAGGGCGCAGCGAATCTGGCGAGAATGGTTGAGGCGATTCAGAAGCGGGATTCGAACACCGCCATCGTGCTCCAGATCATGAACGTGGCCTGGGATGCACCCAACGGTAATCAAAGTGCCACGCATCGTCCGCAGCTTGAGATGTTCAACCGCAACTACCGGCGTTATGCCCAGGAACACAGCTTGCCGTTGCTCGATCATTATCCGAATTGGCTGAAGCTGAAGATGAGTGAGCCGGAAAAATTCCAAGCATTTGTTCCCGACGGATCGCATCCGACTCAGGAAGGCAGCCTCGCCATCACTTGGCCGACAGTGACGGGCTGGCTTGAGAAAGCTCAGGCAGCAAGTATGTCTGTGGATAAAGAGAATCCACAATCCCGCCACTAGAGCATCACCGCGCAGTCGAACAATCTTCACCAGAAACGCACGTACATGCGGTTCGCGAGGCTGTCTGGATTCTGATAGCTCTATCTCCAGACACACAAACTTTGAACACCCAACTCTTTTCCCGATTGGCAAAACTGATTTTGGGCCTGCTGACTTTGGGTTGCGCCAGCAACGCCTCTGCATCTGACGACGGGAAACTTTCCCTTGTCATCCACGCTCAAGTGCCCGCTGGAACAGGCACAGTTTATCTGACCGGCAATCGTCCCGAACTCGGCAACTGGAATCCACGAGCCTTCGCCATGAAAGGCGATGGACCAAACAGGACCGCTTCGTTGAGTCTGCCAGCGGGCACGAAACTGGAGTTCAAGTTCACGCTCGGCTCGTGGGAACTCGAAGGTTTCGCACCGTCTGGCATCACAGGACCAAACAATGTTCTGCTGGTGGAGACGAACACCGAAATCACCGTCGTCATTCCGGGATTCAAAAAACAAGTCGCCGACTCGTTGGACGATTGGAAAGGTTCAGGAGTGCTCGGTCGCCTCGAATACTGGAAGCGCGTGCCGTCCAAGTTTCTCTCCACCACTCGCAACATCGCCATCTGGCTGCCGCCCGGTTACGACGAGAACAGCACCAACCGTTACGCCGTGCTTTACATGCACGACGGACAAAACCTTTTCGACCCGCGCACGTCTTACGCCGGAGTGGACTGGGGCGTGGACGAAGCCATCGTGCGCGGCGTGGAGGCGGGGCGCATTCCGCCGATGATCGTCGTCGGAGTTTGGTGTACGGAACAACGGCTGCGCGAATACTCGCCGTGGCATTCGGGAACGAACTACGCAAAATTCTTGATCGAAGAATTGATGCCGCAGATCAACGCGAAATTCCGCACGCGCACCGGCCCGGAGAATACGGCCACGATGGGGTCGTCCATGGGCGGATTGATTTCATTCTGGCTCGCGTGGAAGCATCCCGATGTGTTTGGGAGTGCGGGCTGCCTCTCCAGTGCGCTGACGTGGGATGGAAAACTTCTCGGCAAACCGCTTGAAGACACGCCGCTGATCGCAAATGAGTTGACCGCCACCAACAGATTCCCGCGCGGCGTGCGAGTTTATTTCGATTACGGAACTCTTGAGACGATGGGAACGAGTTTTGAAGCGATGCACATCAAACTCGGTGAATGGCTGGCGGCACAGGGGCTGAAGGCTGGCGACGATTTTGTCGTGCGGAAGTTTCCGGGCGCGAAGCACGACGAAACCGCCTGGCGCGCACGACTGGACGAACCGTTGAATTTTTTGTTTGGTCGCGGTCGTTCCATCGAAAAACCCGCGCGGTAGGTTTCCGCCCAGAATTTCTGTTGGCGAAGCTGATTGAGCGCGGTAGTGTCATCCCGTCAATCAAACCATCGTCGTGCGCAACGTTTTTCCAGTTCACTTCGTTCGATTCGCTGGTGTGAAGAAAGCCTTCACTCTCATCGAACTCTTGGTTGTCATCGCGATCATTGCCATCCTCGCGGCGATGCTTCTGCCCGCGCTGTCCCGCGCCAAGAGCAAAGCGTATCAAGTGTCCTGCCTGAACAACCTCAAGCAACTGCAAGTCTGCTGGCAGATGTACACTCTGGATAACAACGACGTCATGCTGCCAAATAACTCGGTTTATGACATCAGCACCGGAATGCCAATCCCCGGGTTCAATCTTGAAGAAACCTGGTGTCCCGGCAACGCCCGCGCCGACGTGAACACGACGAACATCGAGAATGGCTTCCTCTTCACCTATAATCGCAGCAAGGCCATCTATCGCTGCCCGGCGGACAACTCACCTGTTGAGCCGCTCGGTGGAGGGACGTTGAACATTCCGCGCACTCGCAGCTACAATATGAGTCAAGCCATCAACGGTCTCGGCGGGCCGCAGACGGGTTCGTGGTACATCTACAGTTATCAACGTAGCCTGCAAATACCGAATCCGTCCTCAACTTTCGTATTCATCGAAGTTCATGAAGGCGGAATACTCGACTCTCTCTTTGGTATTCCTGTACCTGCTGATTTTTGGAACGGGCGTTGGTTTGATCTTCCTGCCAACAGACACAATCAAGGAGCAACGCTTTCATTTGCGGACGGCCACGTCGAACGCTGGCGCTGGATCGCTCCCAAAATCTTCACACGTCTCGGCAACTGGGTTCGCCCCGATGAAATACCGGATTACAAACGTTTGCAGGATGCCGTGCGACACAATTGGAATTGATACGTCACGCTATCAACCTCTTTTGGACAAGCACGCGCCCCTTTGTTAGCCTGCGCGCGCTTTATGAGTTTGGAAAACAAAACACCCGAAACCGCCGCACCCGCTCCCAGCGATTTCATCCGCGACATCGTCGCGCAACACGTCGCGGAGAAAAAATATCCGCGCATCCACACGCGGTTTCCGCCTGAGCCAAACGGTTACCTCCACATCGGTCACGCCAAGAGCATCTGCCTCAACTTCGGTATCGCCCACGAGTTCGGCGGCATCTGCAACCTCCGCATGGACGACACGAATCCGGCGAAGGAAGACATCGAATACGTCGAGAGCATCCAGGCGGACGTGAACTGGCTCATCGGTGGTTGGGCGGAAAAGGAACTGGGGTTGAATGTAGTGGGGCCGTGGGGGGGCCGGGGCCCGGGGGGGGCCCCAGGGTGTGGGAACGCCCAAAAACACAACCAACGGCAAGAAGCCCCCC
>JANNAO010000180.1:0-1805 GCA_031384405.1 Verrucomicrobiota bacterium
CACAGACCGGCGCTCCGACCTGCTGCCGGAGTGCGCCCGTCATCGGGTGCTGCAACGTGACAAGGCTGAAGGTTTCAAAAAACTGTGAGCACGCTGTTGTTGAACATTGCTGCGCCCGGGGACGAGCGCACTCCAACACAAAACTCCACCTAGTGGCAGATCGCTCTCCAGTCATCACCGGCTTGGGCGTCATCTCCGCTCTTGGCTCTGGCATTGATGAAATCTGGCCAGCCATCGTCGCCGGTCAAAGCGGTCTCAAACCTCTCACGCTGTTTCAATCCCCGCGCTACGGCCAGATTCCTGTCGGCGAAATCACGCGCGACCTCTCCGAACTCGGCGCTCCGCTTCACGGTTCACGCAGTGACAAACTCGCCTGGCTCGCCGCACGCGATGCGATCCGTTCCGCCAATCTCGATACGTTATCCGTCGCAGAACGCACCGGAGTTTTGCTCGGCAGTTCCGTCGGCGGCACGCACGACACGGAACGTTTTCTCACCGCGTTGATCAAACACGGCAAAATCCTCGCGCGACCCACACGCTTTCACGAATGTTCATCGCCAGTGGATTTGGTGGCGGAATCATTTGGTTTGTTCGGCCCAAGCTTCGCCATTTCCACCGCCTGCTCCTCCGGCGCACTCGCCATCGCGACGGCGGCTGAGTTGATCCAATCAGGTCAGGCCGACGTGATGCTCGCAGGCGGCACGGATTCACTTTCACACACGACATGGGCGGGGTTTCATTCATTGCTGCTCGTGGATATGCAAGGCGGTTGCAGGCCATTCGATGTCGCGCGCGGGGGAATGAGCTTTGGCGAAGGCGCGGCGGTGTTGATCATCGAAGCGGAAGAACACGCACTCAAACGTGGTGCAAAAATCCTCGCGCGGCTCACCGGTTGGGGCGCGAGTTGCGACGCGCATCACGTCACCGCGCCGCATCCCGAAGGCGCAGGCGCGCTCGCTGCCATGCAATCCGCCTTGCGCCGCGCGCAGCTCGCGCCCACAGACATCGGCTACGTCAACGCCCACGGCACCGGCACACGCGATAACGACATGGCCGAGGGAAAAGCTTTGAAATCTTTGTTCGGCGCGAACGTGCCGCCGTTCTCCAGCTCGAAACGTTTTTTTGGTCACACGCTTGCGGCGAGCGGTGCAATTGAAGCCATCGTCTGCATCGAGGCCTTGCGACGTCAACAACTCCCGGCGAACCCTGGCTTCAGTGAAGTTGATCCAGCCATCGGTTTATCGCCCGTCACAGAAATGCGTTCGGCGAAGTTGACGCATGTGATGAGCAACTCGTTCGGCTTCGGCGGCAACAACGCCGCGCTGATTTTTTCGACGGCAGAAACAGTTCCGCAAACGCGCCCGACGCCGAGCAATCCCGCCATCGTCACTGGTCTTGGCATCATCGCGCCGGAGAAAAATTCCGTGAGCGAGCGAGCTATCCAACCGCCGCTGCCACCGGATTCGATCAAGGTTCACGCGTGCGCCCCGTTCGATGCCGCAACACTCATCCCAACCAACGCCGTCGTCTCAGTCGCATCACGCAGATGGCGATCCTCGCCGCGCGCCGCAGCCACGCGCCCGATGCAACGAAACGCCTCGCAATCGTGCTGGGCACGGGGTTTGGTTGCATTGATGAAGGCGCAGTCTTCATCGAAAATCTCATCGCCAAGGATGAAGCCGAGCCGATGCCGACGCGTTTTCCCGGTTCGGTTCACAATGCGCCAGCGGGTCAGGTGGCGATTGATCTCAGTGCACGCGGTCTGAATTCCGCGCCGACGATGGGCGAGATTTCTTTTGAGAGCG
>JANNAO010000203.1:0-3439 GCA_031384405.1 Verrucomicrobiota bacterium
CACGTCGTTTTCGTCCGTGAGAATCAAATCCGCTTTGCCGCCGCCAAAAACTTCGGTGAACATCAGGCGGAAGTTGTCGCGAATCTGCGTGAACGTCGTCAGGAACATCTCCTTCGTCTGCGTGTTGATGCGGTTGATGACCTCCAGCAACTGCGCCTTGGCCGACACGAGATCGTCGTGCTGCGTGGTGAGAAATTGATGCCGCTGCTCCGTCTCTTCGTATTCTTCGATGGCAACGAGATTCACCGGGCCGAGATCATCCAGCTTCTTCTGCAACTCTTCCACCTGCTGCGCGACTGCACTCCAATCCGTGCCCGCACCGCTCTCTGCCATCTGCTCTGGCGTGAGCGTCTCCACCTTGGCCGGACCTTCGTCCGCGTAGGTGATCGTTATGCACTCGCTGCGAACGTCGTCGAGATTGAGATGATACTTCTGCTGGATGCGCTCGCGGAGGTTTTGCGCGGACATGTTCTTCTGCGCCAACTCAACTTCAATCGTGCTGCGCGATTCCTGCAACTGCGTCAAGCGCCGCCGCTGTTCGCGCAACGATTCGTCGCGCGTATGCACGTCCGCTTCCTGCGTTTGCTTGCGCGCAAACAACTCCGCCGCCTGCGCGTTCACCTGCTCGCGGTCATGGGCGAGACGTTCAATCTTGCTCTGCGAATCGGCGATTTCCGATTCCGCCTGCGCCTTGCGCGCGATGAACGACGAAATCTCGCTCTTGCGCTGCTCGATGATCTGCGCCAGTTCGCACACGCGTTGTTCGAGCGATTGCACCTGCTGCCGGAACGACGCCGACATCTGCTCCTCTGTCGCGAGGGAAACTTTGCTTTCGGTCAACGTCGCCGTCGCGGTGTCGCGCTGTTGGCGCGCGGTTTCGAGTCCAGTCGTGAGCGTGACGACCGTTTCCTGCGCCGCGTGTTCCTTGGTCGCGAGGATGGTGGCGCGCTCGACGAGTTGCGTGCGCTTGTCGTTGCCCTCTTTTTCCTGCGCCGCGAGGCTCGTCACTTCATAGACGACCGTCTCAATCTTCTGGTGCAGCAAACGATTGGAATTCTGCAACGCATTAAACTCACCTTCGCGCGTGGCGATGGCGACTTCCTGATGGCGCAATTCCGTCTGCGCTTCCTGCAAGCTCGCCTGCAATTCCGTCTGCTCGCTCAACAGCGCGCCACGCTTGCGACTGGCTTCGGCAACCTTCTCCTGCAAGTCCGCCACGCTCGCCTGCAATTCCGTGATTTGATTCTTACGACCGAGAATCGAGGACGGCGCTTTGCCGTTGCCGTTGAGATAACCGCCCGTGTAAATCCCGTGACGATTCAACAGATCACCGCCGAGCGTGACGAAGTCGCAACCCGCGTGACCGTTCTGGATTTGCGCCGTCGCCGTGGAAAGATTGCCCGCGATGAATGTGCGACCAAGCAGCGACTTCAACAACTGTTCTACCGAGGCATCCGTCCGCACCACGCTCAACGCGTGAACGATTTCGCCTTCGCTCAAAACTTTTTCCGAGAGCGCACCGATTGCCGGAGACATTTCGCCGGTGAATGACAACTGACTTTCATCCGTGTGTTTGATGGACAACGCCGCCACACTAGCGCGACCCGCCTTGGTGCTCGCGAGTTCGGAAAGAATCTGCTGCGCTGCTTCCGGCTGCTCGGTGAGCACGAGTTGCAGGTTGTGGCCGAGCGCGTTTTCAATCGCGATGACGTATTGATCCGGCACACGGATGCGATCCGCGAGCGAACCGATGACCGACTGCGACTTGCGCAACGCCGCCAGCGCGCCCGCGCTGAAACCTTCGTGTGAACCTTGAAGTTGTTCCAGCACGTTGAGTCGCGAACGCTTCTCCGCTTGCTGCTGCAACAGTTTGTCCTGCTCCGCGCTGGAATGCTGTAACTCCGACTGCAGTTCCTTCAATCGCGCCTGCCGTTGCTCCACCGAACCGCGCTTCGTCGCGACGCTCAACTTGTCCGTCTCCACATTCGCCGAGAAAGTTGCGAGCCGCGTTTCGAGTCCACCGCGCTCTTCTTCCAATTGGATTTTCTCCGACGAAAGCTTTTCGAGACGCACAACATTGCCCTGCTTCTGCAAATCAAGCGCGGTGATTTCGTTGCGGACGCGCGTCAAATCCTGCGCGGCGGCAAAAGCATCCGACTGCGCTTGGCGCAATTGCTCCTGCCCGCCGCGAATTTCGTTCTCGATCTGCTGCAACGCGGACTGGCGCGTCTTCAACGCTTCCCGATGCGTGGCGAGCGTGGCTTCGGACGCGGCCATGCGCTCCTTGACCGACGCGAGTTCGTTCGACGCGAAACCGCGACGTTCCTCAGCTTCCGTGATGTCAGCAGTGGCCTTCGTGTTCTGCGACGCAAATTCCGCGAGGCGTTCCTCATTGAATTGCACGCGGCTCTCGTGGCGATCAATCTCGCTCTTGAGTTCGAGACCACGCTGTTGCGCGATGCCGATTTCGTGTTCAAGTTCTGAGAGACGTTCCCGCAATTGCCCGATCTCGTCTTCGAAACGCAACACATCCGCCGAACCGGTTTCGATTTCGCTGCGAAGATTGTCCGTCGCCGTCTGACGATCACGAATCTCGCCGAGCAACACGTCGAGCTGATGCCGCGCGAGTTGGGTGTCGAGATGCTGGAGTTCAGTCTGGATTTGTTTGAAGCGCCGCGCCTTGCCCGCCTGCCGTTGCAACGAACCGATCTGGCGTTTCACTTCACGGATGAGATCAGCGACGCGCAAAAGATTTTGCTCCGTGGCTTCGAGTTTGCGGAGCGACTCGCGCTTCTGCGATTTGAACTTCGTGATGCCGGCGGCTTCCTCGAAAATCATGCGGCGATCTTCCGGCTTGCTGGAAAGAATCTGCGTGATGTTGCCCTGGGCCATGATCGAGTAACTCGTCTTGCCCATGCCCGTGCCCATGAAAAGTTGCTGCACATCCTTCAACCGGCACGGCGTGCGGTTGATGAAGTATTCGCTGCCACCATCGCGGAAGACGCGGCGCGTGAGCGTGACTTCGTTGTAAGAAAGCTCGATGCCCGCCGCGCGCAATTGTTCCTGATCCACGTCACCGATGGTGAGCGAAACTTCCGCCATGCCGACCGGCTTGCGTCCGTCCGTGCCGCTGAAGATCACGTCCGCCATTTCGCCGCCGCGCAAGGCCTTGGCCGATTGCTCGCCGAGCACCCAGCGGATGGCGTCCGAGACGTTCGATTTGCCGCAACCATTCGGGCCGACAATCGCCGTGACACCGGGCTGAAAATTCAACGAGGTTTTGTCCGCAAAGGACTTAAAACCCAGAACTGTGAGATTCTTGAGATACATAATGTATGTGAGTTGTACGAAACCAAACTGGTTGTGACCTGTAAAGCGAAAACCACACGATATTGTGGCTACGCCCGCCGACCGCACAACTAATTGGTGAGGAACCGAG
>JANNAO010000230.1:0-7155 GCA_031384405.1 Verrucomicrobiota bacterium
CGTACAGCGGCGCAATCCCTTGTCGCCCGATTCCGCCCGCTCTACGCGGGCGGAGTTCTCGCAGCGCGAAACTCCCACCACAATTGCTGACCGTCACTTTGAATCGCACCCTTCACAACATCCCTGCTAGACAAGCCTGAAACCTGCCTTTACCGTCCAAAACCATGAACCTGATTAACGCCAATTTTGTCGCGCAACCATGATCTTAGGCATCTCGCACACGCAATGAATAAGAAATCAAATTTCGTTGTGGTCGGTTGTTTTATCGTCGGTGTCTTTGTAGGCGTTGGCGGTGCTTATTTTTGCGGCGGTGTTTACTCAGGAAAGCAAATTGCGGACGGGTTGACTTTATTCAAAGAGGTGGAGATTGCCGAGTCTGGTCAGCGGGCGTTTGCAGCGTATCAGCACGAGAGTCCACCGGTAGCCATCTACGCCTTGAGTCAGTATTTGGATACGCTCAAGAAGACGGAAGAGTTGGTTGGCGAGAATGCGGTGTTCATGACCAAGAGCAGCATCAACTTCGACACGATGCTTGTACACGCCCGTCTCGCTAGGGCTTATGCGGCGGCAGGTCAGCCTGACCACAGCACTCGGCAGATTGCCAAGGCTCTCGAACGGGCAAGCCGAGACCAAAGGCTTCGGGGTATCACTAACGAGGCGACGTTGACGGAGGTTGTGAATCGGATTGATAAGGGAGCGACGAAATGACGATGTGCCGCGTTCACTCCTGGATGAAGTAGCTGAGATTCTCCAGTTCGATGGCGAGATTCACGTTGTTCACCATCACGTCTTCCGGCACGTGCAGTACGATGGGTGAAAAATTCAGGATGCCCACGATGCCGCAGCGGACGAGCGTGTTCGTGACTTCCTGTGCGGCTTCAGCGGGCACGGTCAAGATCGCCATCTTCACCAGGTTGGTGCGGACGAACTCCCGGAGCTTGTCCATGCCGAGTAGTGGTTGCTTGATCTGCTTGTCGCGCCGACGAGCCGGCTCTGCGTCAAACGCCGCGAGAATCTCAAAGCCTTCCTTCTCGAAACCGCGATACGAGAGCAACGCCAAACCAAGATTGCCGAGGCCGACGAGGATCACGGGTTGAAGACTGGATGTGCCGAGTTCATCTGAGATGCGGCGCGAAAGTTCCGTCACATCATAACCCAGTCCGCGCGTGCCGAACGTGCCGAAGTAAGCGAGGTCCTTGCGGAGTTGTGTGGGTTTGACTCCGGCAACTTTCGCCAGCGCGTCGCTCGAAACTGTCTTGATGTTTTTCTCCTTCAACGGCGCGAGACAGCGCAGATACGTGGAGAGACGATAGACCGTCTTGCGCGGGATCTGTGGTTTGCTGATCTTCTTCAAACGGGGTGAAGATACGGTTTCGATGTCTGAAGCGACACTCGAAAAAGTTCGACTGGATCACATCGGTCGCCTGACACTGCCCCCGGAGCGCAGGTCGGTACCCGGTCGCACTCTGAGCAGTGTCAAGACGCGCCCAGTTTCCCCAGCTCTTTATCTTGCGGCGTGGCGAACTTCGTTTTACCAAATGGAGTATCTATGTCCTACGCACCCAAAGTTGTTCCCAAACCGGTCATCATCGGATTCTTCATCCTCGGACTGCTTTCGTCCGTGGCGTTTCGCGCACTGATCTTGTTGCAGAAATACAGTCCCGGTTGGGTTCGGCCTGTGTGGTATTTCGGCGTGGTGGGTTTCACAGTATTCTTCATGTATCGCTACTTCATCTCGCAACGTCGCAAGCGCACCATCGCCCACTCCGGCATCATCGAGAAGATCAGCGAGGGTGCGACCTTGAGTGTGGAGGAACGCGATGCTGCGCTTTACCTGCTCAAGTCCGTGCGTGCGTCGCAGGAGGATTGGAACTACCTCGCCATCTTCGTGCTCTCGATCATCGCCATCGCCCTGGATTTGTTGCTGCCGTGACGATGCCGTTATTGCGGGCGCAAGATGTAGAAGCGTTGCGCGTCGGCGGGATTGACTGGCGTCGCGAAGTTGAAATTCCCTGCGCCATCGAATTGACCGGTGGCGATGTTGTTCCACAGCGCGAAGGGCAGGGTGACATTCGTCGAGGACAACACATCGTAAGACCAGTTCGGTGTGCCGCCTGAGCCAGCGAATGAGAAGTTCACGCCATCGCTGCTGGGATTTGTGATCGTGGGCGGCGCAGTGCTGACGACCCAGAGCGTGCCGTTGGTGGCGAAGTGATTTGTTCGCCAAGCCAGATCCGCATCAAGTGCCGGAAGATTCAACGTGGCAATACTGCCGGAGGTGTTGGCCGCATCGAACAGTTGGAAGCTATCCCCAGCCTCAAGCGGTTCGATGCTCGTGTTGATGACGTCGAGCTTGCCCGCGAGGAAGTTTGTTCCAGCGACCATCACGACATCGTTGGTGAATGGAACTTTGCTGATTTTCATCGTCGTAATGGTGTTCGAGTTGAATGTCAGATTCCCGTTGAAGCTAAGTGTTCCGATGGGACTGCCCGGTGCGAGATTTCCGCTCACGGTTGTGTTGCCGCCTATGATGCCTGTGCCGCCCAATGTCCCAACGATCGCCACGGTCACCGCGTTGGTCGCGGCAGCGTGATTACCGTTCACTCGTAACGTGCCCGCGCTCACCGTGGTCGTGCCGGAGTAAGTGTTCGAGCCGGTGAGCGTCCAGATGCCTGTGCCGGTCTTGGTGATGGTCGTTGTGCGAACCGAACTCGAATCCCTGATCGTTCCCGCGAATGTCGTGTTGAGATTTTTTCCACCAACGATGTAAAAGCTGGGAGCGTTCTCCGAGCCTGCGCCGCTGAGGAATGTCCCGCTGCCACCAGACAACGCGCCAAGAGTCACGGTCACGCCGTTGCGATTGTTCAACGTGGCCGCGCCTGTGCCGAGATCGAAGCTCGTATTTGCGCTGCCGCTTGACCCGTTGAAACGGAAGAATCCGCCGCTCGTGCCCAACGCAATGTGGCCGGGAAATGCGGTGATGTTTCCCCCGATGGTGAACGTGCCGCTGGCGACGTTGATGTTGAGAGTGGCGGTGGATGAACCCGTCCATGCTCCGCTGACGATGTTGTTGTTGCCGCCGCTGGAGTTGATGGTGGCGTTGGAATTGATGGTGAGTGCGTTGGCATAAGTCGGCTGGCCTGAGCCAGAGAACGTCAAAGTGCCGCCGTTGAAACGGATCGCGCCCGTGCCTGCGGCTGTGCCATTGCCAAGACTGAGCGTGCCTGCGTTCAAATTGACGCCGCCAGTGAATGTGTTGGTCGTGTTGACGGTGAGTGTGCCGGAATTGGTCTTTGTCAGGGCCATGCTGCCGGAGAGATTGCCGTTGCCGCTGAACGTATGATTTTTGCTGGCACTGACCGTGACGGAGTTCGGTTGCAACGACCCGCTCAAGCTGACCGGAGAATTGTTCGACCCAGATTGATCGAACAAAGCCAGCGCGCCGTTGTTGAACACCACTAGATTCGCGCCGTCGTTCCAATTGAACGCGCCACCTGCGTCCCAGACATTCGCGCCGCCATCGCCGCGCCAGACCAACGAAGTCGGCGGTGGCGCAGTCGTCGCGCTGTTGGTGTTGGAGTAAGGCGACAAGCCAGCGAGGTTCGTGGCATAGACACGATAATAATACGTGGTGCTGGGTGAAACCGTGGCGTCCACATAGCTCGTGTCGTTCGCCGGGTTCTGAGCGATCTGTGCGAAGCCAGACGGCGAGCTGGTGGCGCGTTCGATGAAGAATGCGTTTTCATTTGTCGAGTTGTCCGCCCAGGACAAGTTGATCTGATACGCGCCTGCTGCGGTGGCTATGAGGGATGAAGGCGCGTTCGGCACAGTGGATGGAATGGTCGCCACGAGAGCGATCATGCCCGGAGGATTTGTGAGGGCGACGGGTTGGATGAAACTGCCTGCGAGAGTAAGATTGTTCAATCCGCCGATAAGCGTGCCGGTGTAAGTGATCAATGGATAAACGCCGCCGCCCAGTGCGCTGTTGAGTTGGATGACTTCGATGATGTTCGTGCCAGTGAGAGTCACGTTGCCGATGACGGCGATGCGGTCGTTGGTTTTCGTCACGCCCGTCGGGTCGTTGGAAAGATCGAATTGATTCACCACTCCGCCGAGTTCGGTGAGGCCGTTCGTGATCATGAACGTGCCTGGAGAGTTTGTGCCCGCGCCGACGACGATGCCGCAATCTTTTTGAACTGTGAGTCCTTGCCCGAGTCTTCCCACGCCGCCGATCCGGGCGCGGCCCCAAGGATCGCCGCGCGATTCGATGATGACCGGGCTGGCGGTGAGCGCGCCGTTGACGATGAGTTGGCCGCCGCTGACGACCGTGTTGCCCGTGTGATTGTTCGTGTTCGCGATGAACAGTTTTCCGGGGCCGGCTTTGATCAACTTCCCGCTGCCGGACAAAGCACCGCTGCCACTGAATGTGATGTTGCTCGGCGAAAACACCGTGACGGACGCGGGCGAAATCGTGCCTGAGATGGCGATGCTGGTGTTGTTGGAAGAGCGCAGATCGAACAGCACGGAGTTGCCGCTGGCGTAATTGGTCGTGACGTTGTTCGTCCAGATGCCGTTGATGAACCAGTTGCCAGCCGCGTCCCAGACGTTGCCGCCGTTGCCGCCGCGCCAGGCGAGTTGTGCGGTTGATGTGGGAGTGAGTGGCGCGGGATACATCTGCGGCCCGATGTAGAAACCGGGATGCGGCGGCTGATTGTAAGCAGTGTTCTGCCATGCGATGGCGACGCGATACACTGGGTCGTGCATCAACGTCACGAGCCGGTTCGTCGCCACAGTGGTCGTGGTGTAGATGCAGAGATTGGAATTGTTCGACGTGCGCCAGATGACTTCCTCGCGCCAGTCGCCGAAGAAGTCCGCGCTCAAGTTCGGCGTGGACTTAGTGGAGTTGTTGGAGGCCAATCCGCTGGGTGAAAGTAAAGTCCCGCCGCCGTACTTCGTGATCGAAGTGCCGTCCTCCAGTTCGCGGAGCAGATCGGCGTCCCACCACACGGCGAAATTGCTGGACGATGGCGAGCTGCCAGCGCTTTGATTATCAACGCTGCGAAGTCCGCTCGTGCCACCCCAGACTTCAACGCCGGGAAAAGTGGCGTTCAAATCCGCCGCCACGCCGCGTCCCACATCGGCGTTGGGCGTGAGCCAGAGAACTTCGCCCGTGGCAGTGGCCGTGAGTGCCGAACCCGGCGTGCTGGGAGTTTCGTGGATGCCCCAGCGTTCGTAGCCTGCGCGAAACGGATCCATGTCGGTCACATGCAACGCATCGCCGTGGCGCAAACCTGTCGTGTAAAGTCCCGTGCCGTTATCGTCAATCGTGCAAGCTCCGTAAATGATTTCATCGCGTCCATCCGCATCCACATCCGCCACGCTCAACTGATGGTTGCCTTGCTCTTTGTAATCCGAGTAAGGCCCACCGGAATGTCCCGTGTCGAACAACCAACGTTGCGTCAACACTCCATTCCGCCAGTCCCACGCCGCCAACGTCGTGCGCGTGTAATAACCCCGACACATCACGACGCTCGGACGAACTCCATCGAGATAAGCGATGCCCGCCAGAAACCGATCCACACGATTGCCGTAATTGTCTCCCCAGTCGGAAACCGTGCCGCGACCGGGCACATAATTGGTGTGGGCGAGTTTCGCGCCGTTGAGTCCGTTGAAGAGTGTGAAATATTCCGGGCCGCTCAGGATGTAGCCAGAGCCGTTCGTATAAACTGTGAACGCCGCGTTTCCATCCACGTAAGCACCGAGACCATCCTTTGTTCCCGGTGCAGTCTTGCAGGCGAGTTCGGCGCGACCATCGCCGTCCAGATCATAAACCATGAACTGCGTGTAGTGCGCTCCGGCGCGGATGTTGGGGCCGAGATCAATCCGCCACATGAAAGTTCCATCAAGCTTGTAGGCATCCAGGAAAACATTTCCTGTGAAGCCACTCTGAGAATTGTCCTTCGAGTTCGACGGATCCCATTTGACGATGATCTCGTATTCGCCATCACCATCGAGATCGGCAGTGCTGCAATCGTTCGGGCTGTAAGTGAACGGGCCAGAACCGTTCGTGCCGTCGGCAGGTTTCGAGAGAGCGATGTTGATGTATTGCTGCGTGGCGGGATTCGCAGCGAGACCGAACGGCGTACTCACAGCCTGCGTCACACCGCTCACGACGGGCTGGATGAAATAAGCGTTGGATACGGCGTAGTTGATGGTGCTGTCCGTGAAGTTGCAACTGTTTGTGAGGAGCGAGCCGTTGAGTTGTGTGGCCGCCGCGCCATTAGCTGAACGAAGCACGTTGAAGCCGACGTTTTCCGCATCCGTGCCGAGCAACCGCCAGCCGACATACGAACTGCCTGCGCCCGTTCGCACGGCCACGATGCCGCGACCGAGTTTTTCCACCTGCCGTTGGGCGAGGGCCGACGGCGCAACCGACACCACAACGAGCAACAATACGAGTGAGCGGAATGTGATCATGTAAAAACAAAAGTTCCCTGCGATGGATTGACCGTCAGAGCAAAGTTTTACTTCGCAGGGAACAATATGATTCTAGCACGCAAAGTGCGCGTCACTATCACCGGAACGGGGGACTAAGAGCCCACTACAATTGACTTAAAAAGAAGCTCGTTGGAATGACCGTGCGGTGTTTCGGTGAACTCCGTAGGAGTGGCATATTTATAGAAACGCCACGCACAAATGCCATAGCCCCGTAGGGGCGGCATAAACGGGATGATGTCGCTCCTACGGAGCTTTGTCTTCTTGCAGAGCGGTATCTACAAATATGTCGCCCCTACGGGGCTGTGAGTGCGCTCCCTTCGTCGCTAATTCAATGGCAGTGGACTAATTGCCTTTCTGAAAACTCGCGCACCTACGAATCGTCCTCGCTCTCGTCGTCGGTTTTTTAGCAGTGTCGAGGACGAGGACGATTACCTAATTCCAGTCACAACCGCCAGACGGTTGTTCTGCAATCTGCGTCCGAGGGAGGACGCTTCGTCAGCTTATTTCGCAGCGAGCGCAGCCTCGATGGCTTTGATCAACTCTTCTGACTCAGGCGCGATCTTGGAGTCGAAACGGTTCACCACCTTGCCGTCTTTGCCGACGAGAAACTTATTGAAGTTCCATTTGATGTCGCCGGGGAACGGGGAGTCCTTGCCC
>JANNAO010000366.1:0-4250 GCA_031384405.1 Verrucomicrobiota bacterium
CGATCAGGATCACGAACGGTGCTGGCAGACCAAAGAGTTTTCCTTTGGCGAGGCTCGCGAAGGTTTCAAATCCTTCTGCGTTTCCGAGTCCCTTCGTGCCGTCATCCGCGATGTATCGTGCGAGTCCGCGATACAGCAGCAGTCCGCACAGCGTCACGATGAACGGCTGGATATTCATCCGGGTGATGAGTGCGCCGTGCGCCCAACCCAGCAACATCGGGATAAGTATCGCCACCGCCGCCGCAAACGGCCACGGCCAGAACTCGCGCGGGCTGGTAAGGGTTTCTCCAAAGGCGGAGTGGATCAGCAAGCGATTGAGCTTGGAGTGATTCTTTGCGCCGCCATCCTTCTTGATCAAGTCCTTCGCCTTGGACGACAGGCTCAGTGCGGCGAATCGCCCCTCGTCATAGATGGACGGGCCGGCGATCACGCGGTTCAATTCCCCAGCGAGTGCGGTTTGTAGTCGTGGCAACTGCTCTTTGTCGCCGCCGCTTTTGATCAAGTCTTGCCTGAGCGCATCAGGAATTTGTCCCCACACAAATTGCGAAACCGGATTGGGCTGCTGAAATTTTTCGACGAGCGCTGGAACTTGCTTGAAATCATTCGCCTTCAATTCCCACGAAGCAAACGGCCATGCAATTTCCGTGAGGAACATCGAGAGTAGAACACCAGCGAGCGCAAACATTGAGCCGACGGAGAGATCAATCCCGCCAGTGATGATCACCATTCCGAGACCAAGGCTGAAAATGCCGAACAGTCCGATGATGTTCGCCATGTTCGTCAGGTTTGTGACTGACAGGAAGCGTGGATTGATCGCAGCAGTGACGCCACACAACACCAGCAACAACGTGAAAATACCCAGTTCTTTTTTCATTCTTGATCCGTGTTAATCCTTAAAATCCATGACTCAGTTTGTGAACGCCGCTTTCGCAGCCGCAATTTTCTTCCCGACGGCGAGCTGCATGATGTTCTCTTCCTTGCAATCGGCACGATCCAGCACACCCGTTATCTGCCCCTCATGCATCACCGCGACCCGGTCGCTGACGTGCAACACTTCCTCCATGTCACTGCTGATCATCAAAATTACTGCCCCCTGCTCTGCCAGACTTCGCATGATGCGATAAATTTCCGCCTTCGCGCCCACATCAATACCGCGTGTCGGTTCATCGAGGATCATCACCTTTGGATCCATCGAGAGCCATTTGCCGAGGACGACTTTTTGCTGGTTGCCGCCGCTGAGATTTACCACGCGCGCTTCGGCGTTCGGGGTCTTGATCTTGAGTGATTGAATCTGTTCATTCGCCACCTTGCGTTCGCTCTCGCGGTTGATGAGGAACATTGAGGCAAACTTGTTGAGCGACGGAAGCGTCACGTTCTCGCGCACGGTCATTCCGGTAACGAGTCCTTCACCACGCCGATCCTCCGGCACAAGATAAATCCCGCGAGCGATGGCATCGCGGGAATTGCCGACAGGCAACTTCGCATCACCGAGGAAAACTTCGCCCGCCGCAAGCTCATCCAGTCCGACAACAGCCTTCATGATTTCGCTGCGTCCCGCACCGACAAGTCCCGCAAAACCTAATATCTCGCCTTTGCCCGCATCAAACGATACCTGCTTCGTGGGATAACGACTGGAACGCATGTTGCGAACCTTGAGAAAGCCCGGCGTCTTTTTGGCACTGGACTCCACGTAAAAACTTTTGACCTCTCGTCCCACCATCATTCCCACAATGCTGTCGTGGCTAATCTGTTGGCGGCTGAGTTCGCCGGCATTTTTTCCGTCGCGCAAAACCACGACGCGGTCGGCGATGTGATCCACTTCGCCGAGGCGATGGGAGATATAAACGACACTAACGCCCTGTTTCTTGAGTTCGAGAACAAGTTCCAGCAATCGCTCAGTCTCCGTAAGAGTGAGGCTGGAAGTAGGCTCGTCCATGATGATGATGCGCGCATTAAGCGACAAGGCTTTCGCAATTTCGACCATCTGCTGTTGAGCGATGGGCAACTGGTCTAGCCGCGTTTTGCTGGAAACATCAAGGCCGAGACGTTTTAGATAAGGTTCTGTGTCCGCGTGAATCTTCTTACGATCAATCAGCCTGAACGGGCCGGTCAAGGGTTCGCGACCCAGGAAAACATTTGCCGCCACGTCGAGATTGTCGAGGACGTTGAGTTCTTGATGAATGAATGCGATGACAAGTTTCATGGCGTCCACCACGTTGTTGATCTTCACCGGCGTACCACCAACCAGAACTTCGCCGTCATCCGGCTGATAGACGCCGCCGATGATTTTCATCAGCGTGGATTTGCCCGCGCCGTTTTCGCCGCACAAGGCCAACACCTCGCCCTTTCCCACATCGAGACTCACGCCATCAAGCGCGATGACGCCCGGAAATCGCTTGCCGATTCCGCGCATCGTAAGGAGAGGTGTTGTCGCCATAAATAAAAGTAGCAGCCGACGTGAGGAGGCTCTGACTAATCCCCCAAGGAAGCAAGAGCCTCCTTACGTCGGCTGCTACGAGTGAAATATTACTTACCGAGCTGCTTATCGAGGTTGGCTTTGAACGCTGCCACGTTGTCTTTCTTGATGCTCAACGTGGGAACGAACTGAACGCTCTCAGCAAAGATGGTTTTATCACCGCCGAGATGCTTCGCCATTTTAGTGATCGCCTGTTTGCCAAATTCATACGGCTGCTGGACGACCGTGCCAAAGATTTCTCCCGCCGCCACGCCAGCTAACGTCTGATCCTCTTCGTCGAACGCAATGATCTTCACCGCGCCAATCTTTCCGCCGCTCTTCACGCCGTTCAATATGGCCGGGCCGTTATAGCTCCAGAGGCCGACGCACGCAGCGACATCGGGATATTTCACGAGCGTGTCCTCAACATTCTTTTGGGCGCGAGCGCGGTCAGTTTCATCCGTGCGAACATCAATGATCTCAACCTTTGAACCCGCGATCTCCTTCTTGATGCCAGCAAAACGTTCCTGAGCATTCGCGGCATCAAGCGTTCCGACGAAGATCATGATCTTGCCGCCGTTGGGCAACGCTTCCTTGATCAGCTTGCCCGCTTCTACGCCAGCCGCAGTGTTGTCCGTGCCCACATAGCAAACGCGTTTGCTCTTGGGCGCGTCACTGTCATGAGTGATGAGCAATGTCTGACTTGCGATCTTGTCGAGGAACTCGATCTGGTTCGCTTGATCAATCACGCTGACCGCGATGCCATCAACTCCCTTGGCAAGCAGATCGTCGAGCAACTGACGTTGTTCCGCAGCTTGGCCACTGGATGGAATGCGGAAATCCACTTCCACGTTGCCGAGTTCTTTCGCAGCGTCGGTCGTTCCTGCTTTCGCAATCGTCCAAAACGACGACGCATTGTTCACGACGAACGCGAGCTTAAGCTTCTTGTTTTCCTGTTTACAGCCAGTGACCGCGAACGCAACAGCGACCGCGAGCAGTGAGAATTTGATTTGGTTAAATTTCATTTTCGTTTTTTTGGGTTGGGTTGGTTACTTGACGGAGAATTTGTAGATGATCGTGTTCTTGTAAATCTGGCCCGGCTTCAGGACGGTTGTCGGGAAGCTCGCTTGATTCGGCGAGTCAGGAAAATGCTGCGGCTCCATGCAGAAGCCGTTGCGGAAGGCATACGTCCACCCGCCTTTGCCCGTGATTGTGCTGTCGAGGAAGTTACCGGTGTAAAATTGCATGCCGGGTTCAGTCGTCCAGACATCCATCACGCGACCACTTGTCGGTTCGCTCACCGTCGCAGCGTGCGTGAGCGCTCCCGGTGAACTTTGGTTCAACACCCAGTTGTGATCGTAACCTTTGCCGAGCTTGAGTTGCTCGTCGGCGTTCTCAATGCGTGCACCAACAACCGTCGGCGACGTGAAATCGAGCGGCGTTCCCTTGACCGGACGAAGTTCACCTGTCGGAATCAAATTCGCATCAACAGGCGTGAACTTGTCCGCGTTGATCGTGACGACGTGGCCAAGGATGTCGCCCTTGCCAGCGAAGTTGAAATAGGAGTGATGTGTGAGATTGCAATGCGTGTCGGCATCCGTCGTCGCCGTGAATTCGAGGCGCAAAGCATTGTCATCGGTGAGCGTGTAAATGGCGGTCACACTCAAGTTGCCGGGGAAACCTTCTTCGAGATGCTTGCTCGTGTACTGAAGCTCAAGAGAATTGGCCGTCGCCTTCACCACATTCCAGACAACCTTGTCGAAACCCTTCACGCCACCGTGCAAGGAATTCTTAT
>JANNAO010000261.1:0-11272 GCA_031384405.1 Verrucomicrobiota bacterium
GCGGGAATCCGGCGTTTCAGACATGGAGTTCCGCGCCTTACGACTCTGGGTTGAATGTCAGCAGCTACACCATTCAAGCCGTGCCCGAGCCTGCAATCGGCGCTCTGTTGGGTTTGGGTGGCATACTGACGTTGCGTCGCCTTACTCGTCGCACTGCTTGAGCGATCCTTGACTGGCATTAAAAACAAGACGCCCCGCAGTTAGCTGTGGGGCGTTCTGTTTTTTGGCGACAAACTTTCGTCGCTTGCTCTAATCCTCCGCCTTCCATCACGCTTGTCATGCTGGCTAGGATGGCTTCGGCTTCGAGGTTGTCAAAGTTCATCTGATGGGCAAGACTTGGCTCATGCCAATCACACTGGATCAAATCGTTGAGGAAACCCGCGAGATGCCGGGCGAGGTGGTGGCGGAACTGGTGGATCGCATCTTGGTCGCCCGTCATGGCGGCATGGAAACATCCGTCGCCACCGCTTGGAAGGTGGAAACCTCCCGTCGCATTGCGGAAATCGAATCGGGCAAGGTCAAGGGTGTGCCGCTGGAAGAATCGCTGGCGCGGGCGCGTAAAATCGCTGGCCTGTGAACCATCTGCTGCATCCCGAGGCGGACGAGGAATTCGCCGCCGCCGTCCGCTACTATTCAGAAATCTCCCCGGAACTTGGCGTGCGGTTCTACCGGGAAATGGAACGACTGCTGCGTGAAGCCTGCGCGCACCCGGAGCGGTATTGGCAATTTGATCCGCCTGCCCGTCGGCATTTAAGCGGCGACTTTCCTTACTCGGTGGCCTTCTTGAAAAACCAGAACACATCTGGGTTGTCGCTGTGATGAACATGAAACGCCGTCCGGGTCACTGGCGTGGACGTCTGGAGTGATTCTCACTTTTTCACCTCGAACTACGCATCGCGGATCAGAAGAAGAAAACCGTGGCCGCTCTCAAGGCACTCAATTACCACGTCGTCTCAGCGGGAGATTCCTACAATGACACCGGGATGTTGCTCGAAGCGGACGCGGGTTTCCTGATCCACGCGCCGGAGAATGTGAAGCGGGAGTTCCCTCAACTCAAAGCTGTGGAGAGCCACGCGGAGTTGTTGAAGTTGATCAAGGGAGCGTTGGCGCTGTGATGTTTGACTTGGCAGCGTGCTCGATTTGGCACATCTTGCCTGCAAATGAACTACCAGAACATCATCACAATTGAACCCGGGAAACGAGGTGGGCGGCCTTGTATCCGCAAGATGCGGATTGCCGTGGCAGATGTGTTGGGCTGGCTTTCCAACGGCATGTCCCATGAACAAATCTTGAGCGATTATCCCGAACTCAAGGAGGAGGATATCCGCGCGTGTCTCGCCTATGCTGCCGACCGTGAACGCCGTTTGTTGACTGCTGCATGAAGCTGTTGTTCGATCAGAACCTGAGCTTCAAACTGTGTCAGCGTCTGGCGGATTTGTTTCCAGATTCAGATCAAGTGCGCCGTTTGGGTTTGGATCAGGCGGATGACCAACACATCTGGCGTCATGCGAAGGCGAATGGGTTTGTGTTGGTTTCTCAAGACTCAGATTTTGCGGACATGGCCGCACTTTACGGTCCTCCACCAAAAGTGATTTGGCTGCGATGTGGTAATCAGCCTACGAATGTCATTGAAAAACTTTTGCGCGATCACGCAGAAGCCATAACCGCCTTTGGAACGGACGCTTTGGCCGCATGTCTGGAAATATTCTGAAAACTCGGATGAAAATTTATATGAAAAGAATGAAAACTGCATTCACCCTGATTGTAACATTCAGCGTTCTCGTCACCGGGTGCTTTAGCACAGTTCATAGACTAAACAATTTGAGTGTCGGCATGACCAAGAAGGAAGTAATTAAGGTCATGGGCAGCCCTGACACCACTCGGTCGCCCGGAGGTGGCGTTGAGCTTCTTTGCTTTCATTTGAAACGGGCACGCCCACCTCTCAAGGTGGCTTTGGTTGAGGAGTATTTTGTTCGGATGGTTGATGGCAAAGTTGAATCGTTTGGTGAAAAGGGAGATTTTGATTCTACCAAAGACTCGACAAGGAATATTAATTTGAACATCAAAAAGCTGTAAGCGAACAGATTTGTTCCGATTCCATAAGCTAGTAGGACATAATTACGACTCAATCAAACTTAGCTTACTTCCCTCTCAATCCTCCGCCTTCGACTCTCGCGTCGTCAAATCCTGCACGGCTTTGCGGATGTTCTTTCCCTCGTAAAGCATCGCGTGGACTTCATCAATGATGGGAGTGGAGAGCTTTAACTTGCGGGAGAGTTCGCACGCGGAACGGGCGGTGGGTGCGCCTTCCACCACGCTGGTCATGCTGGCGAGAATGGCTTCGGGCTTTTCACCGCGCCCCACGCGTTCGCCGAAGCCGCGATTGCGACTGAGCTTCGAGAAGCACGTCACCATCAGATCGCCGATGCCGCTCAAGCCGGAGAAAGTTTCCGATTGTGCGCCGCACGCCACGCCAAGCCGTCGCATCTCCACGATGCCGCGTGTGACGAGCGAGGCTTTGGAGTTGTCGCCAAAGCCGAGTCCGTCGCAAACGCCCGCTGCGATGGCGATGACGTTTTTCAACGCACCGCCCAGTTCCACACCGGCAATGTCGTTGCTGGTATAAACGCGAAAGGCTGGCGCGTGGAAAAGTTTTTGCACCGCGTTCGCAGTGGTCGCGTCTTCGCTGGCGGCGACGATGGCGGTAGGGATTCCGCGAATGACTTCCGCTGCGAGCGACGGGCCGGAGAGCGCGGCGAGTGTGGCCTTGGGAGCGTTCTCTGCGAGGATTCCGCACATCGTCAGTCCCGTTTGATGTTCGATGCCTTTGGTGACGCTGACGATGGTGCCGGAAAAATCAACGAGCGAGCGCGTGACTTCGCGGAATGCTTTCGACGGCACGGATGTGACGATGACTTCCGCTCCGGCGATGGCTTTCGCGAGGTCGGATTGAAGCGTCCAATCGCGCGGCAGTTCGATGCCGGGCAGATAACGCTCGTTGCGACCGGTCGTGCGGATGGCGTCGAGGTGTGCGGAGTTGTGTCCCCAGAGCGTGACGGTGTGGCCGCCGCGATGCAGCAGGGAAGCGAGCGCAGTTCCCCATGCGCCTGCGCCGAGAACGGTGACGTTCATTTCGCCTCCTTGGGTTTGTTGAACACGATGCGGTTCTCCGTGCCGTTCATCAGTCGCTGGATGTTCGCTCTGTGTTTGAGGATGGCGAGCAATGCGAGGATGATGGCGATGACGCTTACCGCTTTGCTGTCCTGCGTGAACCAGACTCCGAGCGGCAGTGCGACGGCGGCGAGGATGGATGCTATGGAAACGTAGCGCGTGGCAACGAATGCCACGATCCACACCGCGATGGCAATGCTGACGCCGACCGGAGCGAGCGCGAGGAAGACGCCCGTGGTGGTGGCGATGCCTTTGCCGCCTTTGAAGTTCAGCCAGCAGGTGTAGTTATGGCCAAGTACGGCGGCGATGCCGCCGATAAGACCGTAGTTAAAGAGAATGTCAGAATTTACGATGGCTTCGATAGAAAATGCACTTGGAAGAAAATCATTTAGTTCGTGGTAGAAATTAACCACAAGGGCTACAGCCGCGAAACCTTTCGCCGCATCCACGAACAGCACCAAGATGCCCGGGCCTTTACCGAGCGTGCGGAAGACATTCGTCGCGCCCATGTTTTTGCTGCCCACGGTGCGGATGTCCACGCCACGCGCCTTGGCGACGAGGAAGCCCGTCGGGATGGAGCCGAGCAGATAACCGCCGATGGCCGTGATGATGTAACCCGTGATGTCCACTCGCGGATGTTAGTCGGGAAAAGTTGGCGGATGAAAGATGAAACTTGTTTTTGGACTGCCCGGAGAAACGCAGAGGCGCAGAGAACGCAGAGGGACGCAAAGCTTGGGTTGATCATCCGACGTTAGCAATTTGTCCGTCTTTGCCTGTTCAACCTCAGCGACTCTCCGCGTTCTCTGCGCCTCTGCGTTGGTCTCGTCTCTTCGGTTGAATTCGGATGAGCACACTTGTTCGCTTGGCTTCCGTTCGTTCGCTGTTAAAAATCTGCGCGTGCGAGAAGTTGTCATCCATTCCGACGGCGCGTGTCATGGGAATCCCGGCCCGGGTGGCTGGGCTGCCGTGCTTGTTTGCGGCCCGCAACAGCGCGAGATCAGCGGCGGCGTTCCCGCCACAACAAACAATCGCATGGAACTGCTCGCCGCCATCGAAGCTCTCTCCGCGCTGAACCAGCCCTGCGCGGTGGAGTTCCACACGGATTCAAATTACCTGCGCGACGGCATCACGAAATGGTTGCACGGCTGGAAACGAAACGGTTGGCGCACTAAAACAAAAGCTCCCGTGAAGAACGAAGACCTGTGGCGTCGCCTTGATGTCGCTGTCACGCGGCATCAGGTGAAGTGGAACTGGGTGAAAGGTCACGCTGGCGATGCAGGCAACGAACGTTGCGACGAACTCGCCACCGCTGCGATCCTCGCGTTGAAGAGGAAATATTCCCGTGAGCAACTTGCGACGAGTCTTCGTGAGTTCAACGAAAGTCAGAAAGCGACTGCATCTGCTGAGTTGCTGCCGCTGGGATGACCCATTGGGGAAACATTCAACATTCGACATTCAACGCCGAACACAGAAGTGAAAATGAAAATCCGCCATATCCAATTCTTCCGCGCTGTCTCGCCGCTCTCGCGTCCCATCGCGGACAGCACGCATTCCATCCCTGAGATCGCTTTCATCGTCACGCGCATCACGCTGGATTCCGGCGTGACAGGCGAGGCTTACTTGCTTGCGTTCCATTATTCGCAACAAGCCATCGCCGGAGCACTGCGCGACATCGCGCCAATGGCGGTGGGTTGGGACGTGAATCAAACCGAGGCGTTCATCCAGCATTACGAAAAGGAGTCGGAGTATTTCGGCAACAAAGGCATTCACCGCTGGGCGCTCGGCTCGATCAACATCGCCATGTGGGATGCGCGGGCGAAATCCCTCGGCGTGCCCGTCTGGAAAATGTTCGACGTGCATCACTCGCGCGTGCCGCTTTACGGCAGCGGCGGATGGCTGTCGTATTCCATCCCTGAACTGCTCGACGAAGTCACACGCTACGTGAAGCGCGGTTTCCGCGCCGTGAAGATCAAAGTCGGCTCGCCGGAGTTACAGAACGACATCGAACGCCTCACCCGCGTCCGCGAAGCCGTCGGCCCGCACATCCAGATCATGATGGATGCGAACCAAGGCATGAACCTCGCCACGGCATCGCAACTCTCTGCCGCCGCGCGTGACTTGAAGATCACCTGGTTTGAAGAGCCGTTGCCGAACACAGACTTCGCCGGTTACGCGCAACTGCGTCGCGTGGCCGGAATTTCCCTCGCGATGGGCGAACGCGAATTCGATCTCGTCGCTCTACGTGAATTGATCGCGCGCGAAGGACTTGATCTCTGGCAACCGGACATCCTGCGTCTCGGCAGCGTGGAAGCGTGGCGTGCGTCTGCGGCGTTGGCCGAAGCGCATCGCATCCCCGTCCTGCCACATTACTACAAGGAATACGACGTGCCGCTCCTCATGACGATTCCCAACGCGCACGGCTCGGAATCGTTCGATTGGGTGGACGATCTCATCACGCATCCGATCCGCATGAAGGATGGCTTTGCGTATCCCAATGACGGCGCGGGCTGGGGATTTAGTTTCAAGGACGAGCGGTTGAAGGAACTCAGACAGACGCAATAGATTTTGATCTCCTCCTCGCGAGTCGGAAATTATTCGACGCCACCTTAATACATCGTCCGATAAAATTTTTGCGTCGCCGTGGGTTGCACCAACATCGGTGAAAACGCATCCGCCACTGCCGTCCACGGACCTGTGACATCGCTTGCTTCCTGCAATGCCCCGCGCGTCCAAGTCAGTTGCACTTGCGCGCCGAGGCGTTGGATCGTCAGCGTCGGCAACGTGGGCGTGACGAGGGATTTGATCTGGTAGATCGCTCCAGCGTTCACGCTCGAATTGGGATTCCCCGTGGTGGTCATGTCCGCGACAAACAGGGAATCGCGTGTGGCGAGCAACCCGTCCAGATGGCCAATGCCGGGTTGTTGACCGAGGATAAAATGAAAGTAATTACCCGTGGCGGGATCGGCATAGACGAGCGGGTTCTCTTCATTCGCAACTCCAGCACTGCCGTATTGTCCGTGGAAGCCGAGGAAGATTCCGCTGTTCAATCCGTCTGGAAATCCCGGCGGCGCGTAGGCGATCTGATTCGGCCCTTCGCTCTCCGCGCCAAAGGGCAGCGGGATCGGTTGAAACGCGACGAGCGGCTGAATGCCCGCGCCACCGACGATGGCATTGGAACGATACGAGATATAGTTCGCCGGAAAGCCGAAGAACTCCACCGGCCCGCCAAGATTTGTGCGCGCGATGACGTTCAACTCATCCGCACTGTGCGCTTCACCCACATTGACGAGTCCATCAATGCCGTTGTCCTCAAAATAAAAATCACCTGTCGCAGGGTGAAACGTAAAGCCCGCTGCGTTGCGCGTGCCGGAGGCGATCTGTGTGAGATTCGTCGCGCTGAGAGTTGAACCGCTGTCAATGATCGTGATCCCGTGGATGGAATCCCCAGCCAAACTGCCGGACGCGCCGGGGATATTGTCGTTGGTGAGCGTGGCAGTAACGGTTGTTGCTGCAAAATTATCCCTCGCGCCGATCTGGAAGAACAGGTCGTAACGATTCGTGAAGCCGGGGGTTTTGCGCACGCCGAGTTCGGAGTGTTGATGCTGATTCCAGCCGCTGGGATAAGTGATGATCAATCGCCCAACCAGAGTCAGCGGAGTTGCTGGCGTCGCTCCCCTCCGCAAGACGGTGATAGGATGCGGACGACCCATGACGAAGACGAGTTGATCCACGACACGCACCGCTGTCAGCGCGGGAGAAAGATTGCTGTAAAGAATCGTGCCTGCGCCATCGGCGATACCATTGGCGTTCGTGTCGGTGAGGCGGATCAACCTGCCGGGATTTGTGCCGCTGGATAAACCGCTGCTTTGAACAATGGTCACGAGCAACGAGCCATCGGGCAATTCAGCCATGCCGAGCGGGAAACTTAATCCGGTAGAAAACGTGGTGACGCGAAAGTGGTTGGTGTTCACGCCCGGGCCTTGCACGGTGAAGGGTTGGGCGACGACGTGCGCGCCGATGAAGCAAGATGCGAGTGCGAGAGCAAGACGACGGATGGTTGGGCGCGGATGATATTTTCGGAACGGCATGAGTTGGGTATGCCTGCGGGCTTGTGAGATGGCAAGAGCGGACTCGGTGAATTTTGGATCACGGCCAATCGTGACGGTACGCTTGCGGCAATAGGTCATGTTCGGTCAAACTTCGCTCCGTGACCGCCAACTCAGATCAACTCCTCGCTCCGCTGAAGCAATACTTCGGCTTCGGCTCGTTTCGTCCGTTGCAGGAGGAGATCATCCGCGATGCGCTCGACCGTAAAGATGTGTTCGCAGTCTTGCCCACGGGTGGCGGCAAGTCGCTCTGCTTTCAGCTTCCCGCGTTGGTCAAGCCAGGTTTAACCGTGGTCGTATCGCCGTTGATCGCGCTCATGAAAGACCAAGTTGATGCGATGACTGCGGCAGGTGTGGCAGCGACGTTTCTCAATTCATCGCTTGCCGCAGGTGAATCGCGCGGGCGTTTGCGCGGGTTGCACAATGGCGAATTCAAACTGCTCTACGTCTCACCGGAACGATTGTTGTTGTCGGGCTTTCTCGATGACCTGAAAAAATGGAACGTGACGGCGTTCGCGATTGATGAAGCGCATTGCATCAGCGAGTGGGGGCATGATTTTCGTCCTGAATACCGGAAGATTTCTACGCTGCGCGAGATTTTCCCCAACGTGCCGTTCATGGCGTTGACGGCCACGGCCACAGTTCGCGTGCGCGCGGACATCGTCAAACAACTGCACCTGCACGAACCGCGCTGTTACGTGGCGAGCTTCAATCGTCCGAACCTGACGTATCGCGTCGCAGCCAAGGCGGGCGCGTACGAGCAGGTGTTGAGCTACATCCGGTCGCGACGCGGTGAGGCGGGGATCATCTATTGTCTCGCGCGCAAGACGACGGAAGACATGGCGCGGAAACTTTCCGAGGATGGGATCAAAGCGTTGCCGTATCACGCCGGGATGGATGCGACGGCGCGCGGAAAAAATCAGGAATCATTTCTGCGCGATGAATCGAGCGTGGTGTGCGCGACCATTGCGTTCGGCATGGGCATCAACAAACCGAACGTGCGGTTCGTGATCCATTACGATCTGCCGAAAAACATCGAGGGATATTATCAGGAGACGGGCCGTGCGGGGCGTGATGGGTTGCCGGGCGAATGTCTGATGATGTTCAGCCCGGGAGATCGCGTGAAGCAGATGCGATTCATCGAGGACAAGACAGACCCGAAGGAACGCGAGATCGCGCGGGCGCAACTGGAGAACATGATCCATTACGCGGAAGTGGCGAGCTGTCGGCGCGAATTTTTGCTCGGCTACTTCGGCGAGAAGTTTTTTGGAACGGGTGTTGAAGCAGAAGCGGATGGTGGGGCGAGCGTCCCCGCGAGCCACCCCGTGAACTGCGAGGGTTGCGACAACTGCCTCGCGCCGCGTCAGACGTGGGATGGCACGCTCGCGTCACAGAAGTTTTTGTCGTGCGTCTATCGCATCCGTGAGAAAGGCAGTTTCGGCGTGGGCATGAATCACGTCACCGAAGTCTTGACCGGCGCGGACACGGAGAAGATTCGGAAGTTCGGCCATCAATCCCTTTCCACCTACAACATCGGGGGCGAACACACGCGCGCCGAGTGGGGAGCGATCGGACGCGAACTCGTGCGGCTGGGATTCCTGTTCCAGAACACCGAGAAATTCGGCGTGTTAGAGATCACGGATGAAGGTCTGGCCGCGCTCAAGTCGCGACGCAAGATCACACTCACGAAACCAGTCGCGCCCACAGAGGTCGCACATCATCGCGCGGGCGAGATCGCTTGTGACGAAGTGTTGTTCGAGACGTTGCGCGTGTTGCGCAAACAACTCGCCGACGAACGCAGTGTGCCGCCTTACATCATTTTTTCAGACGTGGCCCTGCGGCAGATGGCGCGGAATTATCCGGCGAACGACCGCGAGTTCTCCCGCATCAGCGGCGTGGGCGAGAAAAAGCTGCGCGAGTTTGGAGACACATTTCGAGGCGCGATCTCAAAGCACCTTGAGACAAACGCGCGGCAGATGTTCGCGGATGATTCGTTTGAGCAAGTCGAGCCGATGGCGCGGCGCTCCCGCATGACGGAAACGGTGCGTGAGACGTTGCATTTCTTTCAGGCGGGAAAATCCGTGGCGCAGATTTCGAAGGTTCGCGGGTTTAAGGAGGGGACGATTCTCAACCACCTCGATGAAGCGATCCTTGCGGGCGAAACCGTGGACGTGGCGCGCATCATGGATACAAAAGCGGAAAAGGAAATCACGGCGGCACTCGCGGGGCATCGTGGGGCTTCGTTGATGCCGGTGTTTGAAAAACTTGGCGGACGCCATCCGTTTGGTTACCTGCGAATCTGCCGGGCGCAGATGCAGATGAAGCGCGCGGGTTAGCGCGGCATCTGCGAGACGCAAATCAAAGTGGGAACATTGAACAATCAACATTCAACTTCCAACATCGAAGCACACGACGGCTCGTCCAGCCTTGATCGTTCGACGTTGAATGTTGAAAGTTGCCGTGGTTCATGGAGGGAGACAGGTGAGGGGCTTTCCTCAGTTCACCCGGTCATTCAGGTAGTCGGCATCAGACCTCTACCTTCAACCCATCCCACGCGAACCACACGCCCGGCGGAAGTTCCGCCTGCGCTTTGTCGTGATCGTAATCATGCGTGAGATGCGTGAGATAAGTTTTATCCGCGCCGATGCGCCGCGCGGTGGTCAACGCTTCATCCAGACACATGTGCGTGGGGTGCGGCGCAAAGCGTAGCGCGTCCAGCACGGCGATCTCCACACCGCGCACTTGTTCGAGCACGGCTTCGGGCACTTCCTTGCAATCATTCAAATACGCGAGACGCTTTTTTCCGTTTTGCGTGAAGAGATAACCGAGCGTCACAAACCGCCCATGCGGCAAAGGCAAGGGCGTTATCTCCAGATCACCCAATGTGAACGGCCCGGTGATGACGCGCTGCTCCGGCTTGAAATAACCCCTTGGCCACGGCCCATCGTGGAACGCGTATTGAAACACGCGCCGCAGATCAGCCATCGTGTCTTCGTTCGCAAAGATCGGCAGCGTGTTTCCACCGCGCAGATCGCAGAACCGGCGACAATCATCCAGCCCCATAATGTGATCCGCGTGACTGTGCGTGAAAACGACGGCGTCCACCTTGCGGATGTTTTCGCGGAGACATTGCATCCGCAGATCGGGCGGAGCATCCACGAGGAAACTGGTTTCATCCGTGGTGATGTAGATGGACGAGCGCGTGCGCCAGTTCTTCGGATTGGCCAGAAACTCCGGCGAACAATCGTTGCCAATGAGCGGAACGCCCTGCGACGTGCCGCTGCCGAGAAATATGAATGAGAACGCCATGACAATGATTTGACCTCGCCAAATCTATCCAAGCGACACAGTCATCGCGAACAATTCCGGAAAAGAAAAACCCTTTCCGCACCACCTGAGAACCCAACCCACGCGTCAGACTTTCTTTCCTTCCCCTGCTCTGCCTGCTTATCTGTGCGCGAGTGAATCCGTTTGAATCTGAACTGCGCCGCCGCCTCGCCAGCATCAAGGACGCTGGCCTGCTGCGTGAATTGCGCCGCGTGGATTCGGCCCAAGGCTCGCGCATCGAGATCGGTGGGCGAACGTTACTCAACTTTTCTTCCAACGATTATCTCGGCCTCGCCAATCATCCCGCGCTCAAGGAAGCGTCCATCAAAGCCGTGGAAAAGTTTGGCGCTGGCGCGGGAGCATCGCGGCTCATCTGCGGATCGCTCGCGCCGTTTCACGAGCTTGAGGAAACCCTCGCCGCCTTCAAAGGCACGGAAGCCGCGCTCACATTCTCCACCGGCTACACCGCTGCCGTCGGCACGATCACGGCGTTGCTCGGCAAAGATGACATCATCATTGTGGACAAGCTGGTTCACGCCTGCATCGTGGACGCCGCCAAACTCAGCGGCGCAAAACTCCGCGTCTTCGATCACAACGATCTGAATGATCTCGAGGAAAAATTACGTTGGGCAACAAATCAACTGGTAAGGCGCGTCACTCCGTGCGCG
>JANNAO010000275.1:0-7080 GCA_031384405.1 Verrucomicrobiota bacterium
CCTTGGTGTTCATTCGTGGTTAAGTTCTGAAAAATTCTTTTGTGTGTTTCGTGTGAATTCACCCAAGCGATAAAAAGCGGAGGAATCTCGCGATTCCTCCGCCCCGCGTTCGGACGATGCGAATCGCCCGTGAACTCTTGAACTTCAACGCGGAAATCTTTCGTTCAAAAGCCTTCACAGTCCAACCAACCGCGCACATCGTCCGTTGCCAACATGTCGGAAGGATGGCTATCAGGTGACGTGTGAGTGACTCCTGATTCACGGTTGTGCGACAGACGTGTAACATTTCGGTGACAGAGCCGAATGGCTTTTGACTTCTCCGCCATAGTTCGTGCAACAATGCAGGCTATGAAATATTTTTGGTTGGTGTTGATCTCGGTGAGTCTTGCAGCTTGCTCGTCGTCCCGCATTTCGCACTACGACGAGTTCGAGAAAATCAAAGTGGACAAGATGGCGGGCAATTCCGTTTCTGCGAATGTCTTTTCGCGGACTCTGGTTTGCCTCAATGCCGCGCGTGAGAGCAAGGGCTTCGTGGCGCAAACCAACACGACGATCAGCTTCACCACCAATTACGTCGTCACATCCACGACCAATCTCACCGTTGCCACATCTAGCAACACACAGATCGCTTCGCTTACCAACACCATCGCAACCACGATCACAGCCGCTGACACAAACATCACCCAGGTTGCGGTCAATTCCGGGAACAGCGGCTCATCCGGTCTTACGACTTCCACCGCGCGCAACGAATCCGTAGCCATCGCGCCAAATCAGAATGTCCGCTCAGGTTCAATCCAGGTCGTCACCACGCTCAACGGTCAGGCGACGATCAATCGTGATTCCCTGTCCATCACCAGCGGCACAAATGAAGTCATCACGGTTGAAACGAACTACATCGTCACCACGATCACCAATCAAATCATCGCGCCCGTCACAAACGTTGTGGTGAAGACGTCAGAAAATCCTGTCTCAGATTATTTCCTCTATACAGAGATTGCTCCGGCGGAGTTTTCGCTCGCCTTCGGTGAATCGCTCGTTGTTCTCGCCGACGGAGTCCGATTTGGCTGCACGCAGGCCACGCCGCAAACAGCTTGGGAAACTCGACGCGGATTCCTGACGACTTATTACAAGGTTGCCCCCGAAGTCATCACCGCCGTCGCGAATGCGAAGGAAGTGAAACTTCGCATCAAAGGCACGACGGGGACTTTGGAGCGCACGATGAATGGCAGTAGTCGGGAAAACTTTCGGGACTTTCTCCTGAACAACTTTGCCTCACCCACGCAAGACGCGAAGAAAACATCCGCCAAAAGCTGAATCCAATTTCCATGAGCAAATTCTCCACACCACTTCTGTTCATCCTCGCCATCGTAGCCGCTGTTGCCATCAGTGGCTGGCGCAGTGCCTCAGGAAAAGTTTCCGGCGCGACTAGTGAACTCACGACCACCTCCAACAAGTTGGCTGAAGTCACCGCCAAACTCGCCGAGCAAGGCGCAACCGCTGAAACATTGCGTGTGCAGCTTGATTTGCAAAGGACAGACCTCTTGACCGCAAGCAACCAAGTGGCGGCAGCGTCCGCTCAACTCACCCAACAGATCAATCGCACACGCAGCTTGGAATCAGAGGTGGGCAATCGCGACGCGCAGATTACCGGCATCAATCGCAGCAATGCGCTGTTGCGTGCGAGCGTCAACGAACTCGATGCGAAGGCGCAGACGTTGCAAGCCGTGTTGGAATCCACGCGCACCCAAATTGTCGAGAGCGGCAAGAAACTGGAGTCCACATCGAGTGCTTTGAACGAAGCCGAATCAAGCAAAGCTGCGTTGCTCGCGAAGTTGAATGATCCCTCCACGCTCCGCTCGCAATTGAATTCCGTGACAGCGATGCCGAAATCCAATGTTGGAAATGCGAGTGATGCCAAACTAATGCTCAAACCTGACGGAAGCGTTGACGTCATTCGCCCTGCGGCAAAAGCCTCGTCAACTGAACCTGCTGCCAAATCCACGAAGGTAGTTCCTGTGTTTGATGAATCATCGGTCAGCGAGACAAAGTCGCCAAAGATCATTCTTACTTACTAGGAGCGATTTTAAAACCGTTTTCAACGGGGGCGCCAGAAATGGACGCAACAGATCCAAGTTCTTTCGCCCCTGCCGGGGCTTGTGTTGTTTTCCTATCAACCCACGGCTTACGCCATGGGCTAAATTCTTTCACTGCTCCGCCGCTAAAATTTATGCGCCGCTGTTCCCGATGCGCGATGAGTTTGAGGAACACGTTGGGATGATCGCGTTTCGATTTCATGGTCAGAATAGACGGCTGGTGTCTTTGCGGACTGCTGCGCGGAGGAACAACATTCCCCGGAGACGTTCGCTGCCGTAAAAGTGGATCGGACGGGTCGCAGACACACACGGCTTGAAGCCCTGACCCGCCCGTGCCTTTGTCACCCTGGTGACAAAGGAAATCGTCGAAAAACTGGTGATCGGAATAACCGTTCGCACGCGCACAAGACAACCGACTGCAAAGACAATCCCGTGGCGTGCCCGTTACGAAACGGTGACTTTCACAGGATTGAAGTCTTGTCACACATTCGTAACGCGCTCGTCGCAAGTTCGACAAGTGGCCGTCACATCCTCGTCGTGTCGGGAGTCACGAGTTCACCACTCTGAAACCGTCCCGCCAACCTAAACATAATTATGCAAATCGAATTCATGCCCGTCTTCGCCAACGCGATGACGTTTGCGTTGGAAAAATCCACCATCGAAGGAAAAGTCACCATCGGCTTGTTGGCGGTCGTCTCGCTCTTTAGTTGGACGGTCATCATCAAGAAGGCGCGGCAGCTTTATCTCGCGCAGAAAGCGGGCAAGAAATTCTTCGAGGCCTATCGCGCCACACGAGATCCGCTGGAGTTGTTCAACAGAAAATCTGACTTCACCGACGCGCCCGCGTTTGAAGTCTATGCCGCAGGCGCGGAAGAACTCGCTTATCACTTGAAAAACAATCCAGTCACCGTGCGCGCCAAAGCCAAATCTTCCGGTGATGCACCATCGTCTGGTCACACCGATCATCTGGCGAAATCCACTGTCACGAAAGTAAGTGGATCAGCATTCGAGTCTGTGCGCGTCGTATTGGATCGTTCCGTCGGTCAACAGGCGCTCTCTCTGGAAAAGGGAATGATCATTCTTTCCACCGCCGTCGCGGGCGGGCCGTTCATCGGATTGCTCGGCACGGTCTGGGGCGTGATGGAAACATTCTCCGGTATCGCCATCGCAAAGGCCGCGAGCCTCACAGCCATGGCGCCTGGTGTGGCAGGCGCGCTCATCGCCACAGTTGTTGGGCTATTCGTGGCGATCCCTGCGATGTTTGCCTACAACTACATGATCACTTCCATCCGCGCGATCACGCAGGAACTCGACAACTTCAACTCCGAACTCTCCACCTCCATGGAACACGTCTATGTGGACAACCGCTCCATTGCGGAAGAAGTGGCGGAGGCGTTGAAACAGATTTTTCCGGAGCGCGCGGGAGCGGTGGATCGGTTCGCAGAACACGAGCCGATACCTGAACGCACCTTCACCATGTCCGGCGTGTAATTCAACTCAACCCAATCCACAGCGACCATGAGGAGAAAAAAGTATTCCGCCAGCAGTCATCACACGATGTCGGAGTTGAACATCACTCCGCTGCTCGATCTCGCGTTCGTGTTGTTGGTCATCTTCATCATCACGACGGCGCCGGCCGTAAATGACATGAACATTTCGCTGCCCACCGCTGCGAGTCGTCCCAAGGATGCGGCGGCCAAGGTCAACTACATCACCGTAGATAACGTCGGGAAGATTTTCCTGAACACGGTGGAGATGACCGAGCCTGAGCTGCTCCGCACGCTGGTGGAGTTTCGGAAGAGTGACCCGGACTTGAACGTCGTGGTGCGGGGCGATTCGCGGATTCAATATCAGAAGATCGTCAGCGTGCTGGACGTGCTCGTCTCCGCCAACGTGAGCAAGGTGGGTTTGGCGACCGAGTTCGCAGCGAACTGATTTCATAGTTCTCGCCGTCGTCCTTCGTCCTCGAAGTAAATCCAAAGCGAGGACGAGGACGACAACGAGGAGGAAGGACGATTTCAACTCCCAGGAAAACCCCAAATGTCCCGAGACCAACGCAAGCCCAAGAAAGACCGCACCAGCCTTGTCATCTCTGCCGTTTTACACGGTGCGATCATTGGCGGTATTCTCATCTGGGCATGGAAGACCGGCAAGATCGAAGAGATCACGAACAAGATTTTGCAGGTTGTCACCGACGATAAAAAGAAACCCGAGAAGAAGCCCGAACCCGTTCAGCAAAAGCAACAGGCTCAAGCACCCAAACTCCCCCCAATCAATCAAGGTGCGCAATCTTCGGCAAATCGCGGCTCGCGCATGGCTGTGGCTTCTGACGCGCCGCAAGCTGAGGGGAACAGTTTCTTCCAAGATACGCGCGAGCAAACCAGCGGCCCGTCCACATCCGGCGGGCGCGGCAGCGAGACGAACCGCATCGCCATCAAATCCACGGTGCCAACGGCGCAGAAGACTTTGAAGCCATCCGTCTTCGCTTCGCCGCCACCCACGACGATCAAAGCTCTACTGCAAGAACGCGCGAAAGCGTCGGGTCAGGTCGAGTCGTTCGGTGGCGAGCAGATTTCCAAATCCACCGTGTCCGATGCGGCGGACATCGTGGGAAAGATTTCCGGCGCGACGGTGGTGGATGGAAAGTTTGCCGTCATTCGCGGACTGGCGGATCGCTACACCAGCACCACGTTCAATGGCATTGATTTTCCGAGTGCGGATCCGGATCGCCGAGCGGCGCAACTTGATCTCATCCCCGCGCAGTTCATCAGCCGCGTGGATGTGAACAAGACGTTTAGTCCGGATTTGCCCGGCGGCTTTGTCGGCGGTGCGATTGACATCGTGACTAAAAGTTTCCCGGAGAAGCCCACGGTGTCGTTCAGCCTCGGCAGCAGCTACAACACGGCTGCGAGTTTGCGCGATGATTTTCCGACGAGCCATCAAAGCTCCACCGATTTTCTGGCGATGGATGACGGACTCCGTGCGCTTCCCGCTGACGTGGCTGCGACGGATCCGCGTGGAAATTCAATTCTTCCAGCTTCGACCTACGGCTCGTTCGGTTCGCGTCAGATCAGTTCAGCCGCTGGCAGCAGTCCGTTGAACCAGAGTTATGCGCTGGCTCTGGGCGACACATTTTATCTGTTCGGCAAACGCTTCGGCTACATGGCGGGATTGAACTACAAGAGTGATTACTCGCTCTACACGGATGGGAACTTGAAGAAAGTTGATTCGCAAGGCGGCCTCGTGACGCTCGCGGAAAGTACAGACACAAAATCCAGCATCGAGAACATGTTGTCTGCCTTGAGCAGCTTCAGTCTTGAACTCGCTCCGGATCATCAACTCAACTTCACTTACATGCACGTCCAGTCCTCTAAAGATGAAGTGCGTGAGACAGCGGGGTTCAACGAAAACGCTCTTGGTGTTTCGCAAGCTGACAATCCAGATGCGCGGCTGTTTCAAAACACCCTGCGTTGGACAGAGCGCAGCCTGGATTATTTTCAACTCAAGGGCGGACATCAGTTTCCCGACGTGCGCGATGCGCAATTGGATTGGGCCGCAGGCATGGCGACAGCCTCGCAGGACGAGCCGGACTTCCGCATGTTTCAATATGCCGATTACGGTCCGGGCAGCGCGCCATTCCGTTACTACACCGATGTTCAATCCCAGCCGAACCGTCCGTTGCGATTCTGGCGCGAGGTTCTGGAGGAGAACAACAGCCTGCGTGCAGACCTGACGATTCCATTGCCGAGCTACAACGCGAAGGAGAACAAATTCAAGACGGGTTTCTGGACGAGTTCTTCGGAACGGAAGTTCAATTCCCGCATTCTCCAGTTCTACAACACGCTTCAACATCCGTTCACCACCACGGGCGATGTGGCGTCATATCTCGCCCCGCAAAACCAGCAGTATCTGATCTACCGCAACAGCCCCTCCGGCAATTGGGTCTATCAAGGCTCGCAGGAAATCACGGCGCACTATTTCATGGGTGACATCGCGGCGTTGGAATGGTTGCGCGTGGTCGGTGGCGTGCGGTTCGAGGGGACTAAGATGGACATCAGCGCCCGCGACCTCACCACGGGTTCGACGGCCAACTCGCCAGGCATAGACCAGATGGATCCGTTGCCCGCGCTCGGCGTCACCGTCTCTCTGAGTGAAAATCTGCAACTGCGCCTCGCCTATTCTGAAACCGTCGCCCGTCCCGCGTATCGCGAGATGGGGCGTGCGGACATCATTGATGTGGCGGAGAACAAAGTCTATTCCGGCAATCCCAACCTCAAGATGGCGTCGGCGAAAAATCTGGATGCTCGCCTGGAATGGTATCCACGACCCGGTGAAATCGTTTCGCTGTCCGTGTTTCAAAAAGAGATCGCCCAACCCATCGAGCAATACTCTCCAAACCCCAGCGCGATCAGCTACCGGAACTCTCCTGATGCAGACGTGCTCGGCGCAGAATTCGAGTGGCGCATGAATCTTGATCTCATTTCACAACACCTCCGGGATTTCACTCTGGGAATGAACGCGACCTACATCAAGTCCACTGTGCCGATCTCCGAAGTCGAGCAGATCAACCGGTCAGGCATTTTCCAAGACTTCAGCACCGAACGCCCGCTCTACGATCAACCTGAATATCTGTTCAACAGCGATGTGACTTGGGAAGGCAGATCATCCGGCACGATGATCAATGTCTCCTTCGGCGTGGTGGGTCGCCGTCTGGATGTGGCTGGAGTTTCCGCTCCGGATGAGTTTATCGAACCTGCGCCGCAATTGGATATTTCGCTGTCGCAAAAGTTCGGGCGCATCTGGCGTTTGAAAGCATCGGCAAAAAATCTGTTGAACCCCAAATACGAAACAACTCAGGAATATCCCGGCAACGAAGCCTCCGTCATCAAGAGCTATTCCAAAGGCATGACCTTCGGCATCTCGCTCAGTTGCGAGTTCTGATCCGGAAACATCCAACTGGTTTGCTCGACTCACTGACGGGAGGCAA
>JANNAO010000379.1:0-7117 GCA_031384405.1 Verrucomicrobiota bacterium
TCCGAACTGGGAAAACCGTGATCGCGCCGCAGGTTTGAGCGGGCAGGCCAGCGACGGCGACGGGCTTCCGAGTTCACAGCTCGCGTCGCCGTCGGTCGCCACTGCGTAACGGACTGGCCTCGCCCGCTCAAACAGGCGCGCAGTAAGCTTCCTAACTCGCTTGACGAACAACACCGTATCTCCGCCAGAGTCGCAATCGGGGTCAGTGTCAAGATGCGCCCAACCTCATCTCAAACTTCCCCGCGTCATCCAGCACGCGTTTGAAGTCATTCGTCAGCCACGTCTTTGCCTTCGCATCGTCGCGCAGATACGCGTCCCAGAACGCCGTGGAGCTTTGTTGGATCAATCGCTGAAACTTTTCGTCACTTGGCTCCGCTCGCGTGGTGCGACCTGAAAAGATCATGTGATCACCATCCATGAATGTGATGAGGAATTGATCTGAGTTCTTGCAATGATCGAACGGCAACCGCCGCTCCTCCGGCGTCGTGTCGCCAATCGAACTGGAATCCTTCGTTCCCGTCATGTGCAGACAGGGGATTTTCACGCCAGCATAAACTTCGTCGAGGCGAGTTTTGTTCTTGGGAGTTGGCGCGCTCATAGGGATGGCGGCTTTCACGCGCGGGTCTGCGAACGAACTATCTTTCGCGACACCGGGTTGAAATTTCTGACCCGCACTCGCGAGCGTGGTGAATGCGCCGAAGGAATGCCCCGCCACACCGATGCGGTTCAAATCGAGCCGCTGCTTCCATGTCGGCGAATCGCGATTGAGTCGTTCGAGTTCATCAATGGCGAACGAGACATCGCGCGGGCGATTGATGGCGTTCTGGGGATTGGCGGCGGATTGTTGCATCGCGCGCTTCCGTTTCAACAACCCCGTGTCCCGCCAAACACCATCATCACTTCCTAGATGTTGAAGGTGAACCGTCACATATCCGTGCGCAGCCCAATACTGGCCGAGATATTGATAACCTTCCCGCGAGCCGCCCAGACCATGCGAAAAGAGGATCACCGGATGCGCGATGTTCGTGGTGGCGGGCGAATAAATTTTTACCGGCACATCGCGATCACGCTTCGCGTCATGCCACACGGCGCGCTCCATCACGAACGAATTCGTCTGCGCAACGAGTGTGACGCAAGACAACGCCAGTGAGCCGATGACTTTGTGGATCACATTCATGCCGATGCAGACGGTTCGAATCGCGCCAAGGTTTCATTCAAACCGAACTACGAAATAGAACTGGCAGTGCGGCGCGATTGTAGCGGCGGGCATCCCTGCCTGCCGTAGAGGGCGCGCATCCTTGCCGCCCGGAAAGGGGCGTGGATTTCTGTGCGTCTCTCGAATCTCCTGTGTCGTGTGTGGCTCGTGCGTTTCTTTCCGCCGGGCAGGGATGCCCGGCTCTACGGCAGGCAAGGATGCCTGCCGCTACTTCGAAGTTCGGGTTCAAACCTCTTTGAGCGCAAAACATCCACGATTGTCAAAGGGGCGAAGTTCACGAACAATCCCATTACATTTGATGAAATCTGCACCCGCAAAATTCCTCGGTTCATTCCTCGTCGCTCTCGCCGTCGTGGCGGCAGCGGTCGGCTTCATGCAACTCCGCCAGACGCAGATCACACATCGCGCCACGGCCACCGTTCACGTCTTGCCGGGAATTGAATCCGGATCGCCTGTGGGGACTGAAGTGCAATCCGTCCTGCAAACCGAGGCGGGCATCATCCGCTCGGAATTCATTCTCAAGTCCGTCATCGAGAAACTTGATCTGAACACCGTGTGGGGCAAGCGATACAACGACGGACAGAAACTCAAGACGACCGAGTCGTGTGAGATCGCGAACAAGGGTCTCCACGTCGCGGCATTGCCCAACTCCGCGCTCATCCAGATCGAATTCACGCGGGAAGATGCGGAAGAACCAGTAAAGTTCGTCAACGCCGTCGCTCAAGCCTACTGCGATTATCGCGTGGATCGGCGGCGGCGAATCTCCGAGACCACGGCGAGCAACCTCGTTGAATTTTGCAAAGAGCCGTTGGACAAACTTAACGCGGCGCGAACGCAACTTGAAGTCGCTCAAAACGCGCTCGCCTCTGACATCCGCGCAAATCCGCCACCCGTGCCGACCGGAGAAAACAAAGCACTCAATGCTGCGCAGTCGCGACGCAATCAAGCCAGCATCGGAGTCATGTCGCGCTCGACGCAGTTGGCGACCGCCGCGAAGAGTGCAACGCCGGATGCGGAATTGATCACACGCCTCAAGGCTGATCTGTCGCGTTTTCAAGCAGAGCTAGCCGCTGCCGAAGGTGCGGTGAACGCGGAATCGCAAAGTGCAGAAGCGTTGAAGACGTATTGGCGTGCCAAAGAAAACGTCGAGAACGCAGAGCGGATTTTTGCGCCGTTCAAGAAAGCTGCCGATGAAGCGAACGCGGCAAACGCATCCTCCGACAAACAACTCGCCACTATCGAGAGCCGTGCCGAACGCGCTGTCGCGGTGGAGTCACACGACCTGTCGCGCGGCGCGATCAGTTTCGGGATTGCTGGCGTGTTGCTGTTCGTGGGTGCGATGCAGTTGTTGGCTGGTCGCAAATCTGCCAGCGTTGCCAAGCAAAAGGTCGCGTGAGTGAAGACTGAGATTCTTTCCACACACACGCCGGAGTTGTTCGCCATCGCCGTCCGTCGCGCTGTCGAGCTCCTTGCTGCGGGTGAGGTGGTGGCGTTGCCTACGGAAACTGTTTATGGCCTCGCGGCAAACGCGCTCAACGCCGAGGCGGTCGCAAAGATTTATTCCATCAAAGGCCGTCCCTTGCACAACCCCATCATCGTTCACGTCGCTGATCTTCCGATGGCGAAACGCTGCGTCGCCGCTTGGCCGATGAATGCCGAGAAGCTGGCAACGAGTTTCTGGCCGGGGCCGTTGACGATGGTGTTGCCGCGCGCGAAAACCATTCCTGACATCGTCACTGCGGGCGGTGAGACGGTGGGCGTGCGTTGGCCGTCGCATCCATTCATTCAAGCGGTGATCCGCGAGTGTGGCTTTCCGTTGGCGGCGCCGAGCGCAAATCTTTCCAACGCCATTTCACCCACGAGCGCGGCGCATGTCAGCAAGCAACTCGACGGAAAACTCCGCCTCATCGTGGATGGTGGCGCATCGCACGTCGGCATCGAGAGCGCGGTGATTGATCTTTCGACCGAGCGACCGCTCGTGCTCAGGCCGGGGATGATTCACGCGGAATCGCTTGCGGCGGCCATCGGCGAAGGCGTTTTGAATGAAAGTGCTGGAGACGAATCTGCGACACTCCGAAGCCCCGGCATGTTGCGGAAGCATTATTCTCCGAAAGCGAAACTGCTGATGGTGGAATGGACGAGCGACGCGGAATTGAAATCACGCATCACGCATCACGCCGCACGCACCCACGTCATCGCTCACACAAACATTCCGTCCACGGACGGCTTCGCTGGCGTGAGTGTGATCCCGCGCGACGCGGCGGCGTTTGCGCGCGCCATTTACGCGGAGCTACATCGTTGCGATGAAGCGGGAGCGGACGTCATCATTGTGGAGGCGTTGCCGGATCAACCTGAGTGGCGAGGCATCGCGGATCGGTTGGCACGAGCGGCAGCGGAGTGACTTTGAAGCAGGCCAACGATTCCAAATGAACTTTTCAACCCTTCGCAACCATTTGAATCTCAACCCATCGCGCCTCCATGAATATCGCACCCACTCACCCGTCACATTCAGTGACGGTCAATGAAGTGCAGACAACCAAGACTCAACGTATGAAAACTAGGTTCGCTCATAAAACTCTCGCCGCATTCGGCCTCGCCGTGTTGCCTCTCATCAATGGTTGCACGCAGCAGAATGCCGGCAACGCTCCAGCCTACGTCACCACCAGCAGCGTCGCGCCGCCCATCGTGCATGTTGCTCCAGCACCACCGATGGCGATGGAGCAACCCATGCCTGTTCCCGCTGAAGTGTCGCAACAAGCTGCGCAAGCCGCGCCGTCCGTTCTTCCTGAAAAACTCCGCATCTCTCGACCGCTCAATGAAGTCATCCGTCTCGCGCAGTCCGGCGTGGACGAAGGCGTGATCCTCACTTACGTCACGAACTCTTCTGCGATGTTCGCGCTCGGTGCGGAGGAGATCGTTTATCTCAATGACCTCGGCATCAACAGCAGCGTCATCACCGCGATGATGCAACGCGATCAGAGTTTGAAGAAGTCTGCCGCCGCAGCGCAAACTATCGCCGTCGCGCCGACGTATGTGAACCCGCCGCAACCTGTCGTCGTGCAAGAATCGCAACCGACGTATGTCACTGAGAATTATTTCTACGACACGCTGTCGCCGTACGGAACTTGGGTGGAGATCGAGGGCTATGGCCGTTGCTGGCGTCCGGCGGTGGCGGTCACAAGTCCGTCATGGCGGCCGTATGTGGATCGCGGACGCTGGATGCACACGGATGCGGGCTGGTATTGGATGTCGGATTATTCTTGGGGATCGGTGGCGTTCCACTACGGGCGTTGGTTCAGTCATCCGCGCATGGGTTGGTGCTGGTGGCCGGACAACGTCTGGGGACCGTCGTGGGTTTCATGGCGTTATGACAACGACCATTGCGGCTGGGCACCGTTGCCGCCGCTCACCTACTACCGGTCTGGTTCAGGTTTCTATTATCGCGACCGCAATGTCGGATTCAGTTTTGATTTCGGGATCGGCGTGGACGCGTTCACGTTCGTGCAATGGGGACGATTCAATGATCCGCGTCCGTATCAACATTGCCTCCCGCGCCATCGCGTGAACACCGTCTATAACACGACGACGATCATCAACAACTACGGCGATGGGAACAACAACACCGTCATCAATCGCGGCATCTCGCGAGACCGCGTCCGTGAACATTCCCGCGCTGAAGTCCGCACCGTGAGCATTCGTGACGAACGCCCGCGCAAAGGCGAAGTCCGCAGCGAGCGTCTCGAAGGCGGCGGAAAAACGCTTGTCGTGCCGCGCCCGATCTTGCCGCCGTTGCCAGGACTTCCCGGCATCGGGAAAATTGGTTCGCCGTTTGAGAAGAGCAATGCGCGTGTTTATTCCACCACGCCCGCCGCGAACACCACGACAACTGTTCAGCCCGCGCCCACCAGCCCGCGTGAAGATCGTCGCGAAAGTAAATCGGGCCGCGAACGCACGGTGACTGCTCCTGTCACTCCCGTCGCAATCAGCCAACCCGTCGTGGCTGCGCCAGTCGTCGCTCCGCAGCCAGACAACAATCGCTCTGGTCGCAGCGAGCGCGAGCCGAGAGTTGAAACCAGATCCTCCGAGCGCAACCGTTCCACGGAAGTCGTCACGCCGACACCCGCCACTCCCGCGCGCACAGCCACGCCGATCTTCTCCAAGCCGCTCGTCGTGGAAACCGTGCCGCACGCGCCATCGCGCCCGGTCCTCACACCGTCGCAAAATTCCACCACAGTGATCGGCGATGGCCGCAACCGTTCTGGCAATCGCGATTACTCCGTCTGGAACACGCCGAAGCCACAACCCGCGCCGACGCCCCAGCCCGCTCCCACCGCGAGTGCGCCGGAATTCAACAACCGCAATTCATCCCGCAATCCAGCCGTGCGCGAAAGCGCGCCGCAGATTGAATCAGTTCAGCCGACCCAGCCCTCACACCCGTCACCGTCGGAGAATCGCCCACAAAATAATTCCCGCATCGAGCAACGGATGGAACGCGAAAACCGCGCCATCTCCGTCGAACGCGAATCCCGCAGTCGCTCCGAGGGACGTAGTTTCGCGCCGGTGATCTCGACTCCTGCGCCCGTGCAGATTCCCGCTGCGCCGGCTTACACGCCAGCTCCGGCTCCAGTATCACGTCCATCAGCACCCGCCTACACCCCGCCGCCCGCGCCGCGCGTGGAATCGCAGCCCACACCATCACGCCCCGAACCGTCCCGCTCTGAGTCCAGATCGGAGTCTCGCTCCGAATCGCGTTCTGGTGGTCGCTCTGAATCAAAGTCTGATTCCAACCCGGGCAAGCGCGACCGCTGAGTCTGTGCTAACATCGTCGAATCCATGAAATCAAAGTTGTTCACGTTGGTTGTCGCCTCGCTGTTGTTGCTGCAAATCGCGCCAGCAGTCGCCGTCACCACGAATGTTTATTCCACCCAGTTTGAAGCCGCTCAGGGTTACAACATCAACTCGAACCTAGTTGGGCAAGTGGGTTGGCTCGGCTCTGGAACGGGCGGAAACGGACTGATCTCGAATGCCATTCCTGGACAGGGACAATCCGCCTACATCGGTTTCGACGCGCCGAATCCCGCCGATGACAGTTTGGTGATCTGGAAGCCGATTGGTTTCAACGCCGTCGCCGCAGCGTATCCCGTGGTGACGTTTTTCACGCAGATGCGGATCGAAGATTCCGGCAACAACCGGTACGACATCTTTCGCTGGAGCATCTACAATACACAGGGCAACCGCCTCTTCTCGCTGGATTTCGACAACGACTTTCTCGACATCGGCTACCTGCTCGATGGCACGAACAACATCCAGTTCACCACGAACAAGTTTGTGAACGCCACGACCTACACGCTGACGGTCACGATGAATTTCGCCTCCAATCGCTGGAGCGCGTCATTCAACAACAACGTCATCGCTACGAACAAATCCATCACCACCACCAACGCGCCGCTCAATCTCGGCGACGTGGATGCCGTCTGGCTCGTGAACCAGATCAGCGGCACGAACGCACCCGGCGACAACTACATGGTCTTCGACAACTACACGATCACCGCTGAGATGCCGCCTGCCCAGGTGCAACTCCTCGGTCGAACTGGCGATGGCTGGTCGCTGTTGCGCGTGAACGGACAACACAACTCACGCTGGTCGCTGGACGCCACAACAAATCTCGTTCACTGGACCGCGCTCAAGACAAACGTGATCTCGGGAACCTTCTTCGATCATGTGGACACCACGTCGGCTGGATTACCACGCCGCTTCTATCGCGCCCGCCTTGTGCCGTGATGGCGACCAGTCCGTCTTCTCGTCCCGGAGCGCGGACGGTCCCCGTCCGCAGCGCGCGGCACTGCGACACCCATAGAATCTTTTTACATGCCTTTCGCTGTCCACGCGCTGCGAGCGAGG
>JANNAO010000369.1:0-5530 GCA_031384405.1 Verrucomicrobiota bacterium
CTCACCGGCACGCCACCCGAGTGGTTCGAGATCACGATCCATCAGCACATGCCGATGTTTCACATGGAGCATTGCGTGTTCTGCGCGTTTCTTTCCAAGGGCAAAGACTATCGCGATTGCGGTCGCCCGTGCGACACACACGACGTGCGCCTCCGTGACCGCACGGGCGCGCAACATCCGCTCAAGGCGGACGTGGGCTGTCGCAACACGGTGTTCAATTCGCAGGCGCAGACCGGCGCGGAATTTGTGGAACGCATGTTAGCACTGGGCGTGCGGAATTTTCGCATCGAGTTCCTGAACGAAACTCCGGCAGAAGTCACGACGACCATCACGAAGTATCGGCAGTTGTTGCGGGGCGAAATCACCGGTGCGCAACTCTGGCGCGAGTTGAAACTCTTCAACCAACTCGGCGTCACGCGCGGCCAGATGGCGGGGTGAGAATTCTCGGAGGGGAACAACGTTGCGAACTCGTTCCGCTGAAAAATCGAGGACGAGGACGATTCGTAGTCCTGCGATTACTCAGACAGTCTCCAAGGTCTTTCCGAAGGCCTTCAGCTCTTGACCTAATGCCTTTCGGAAATTCATTCTGAGAATCCCAAAGGGATTCAATCAGTCAGCCTGGGGTTGCGAGGAACGAGCTACCCCAGGTAACTGACAATAATAGTCCTCAACCCCAACAGGGTTGCATCAGCCTTTCGCGCGCAGGATTCAACCCCGTTGGGGTTGGTGAACGGTGACGCAACACTGGTTTTCATTCGCTGCGTCGCAGGTTCTATTTCCGAACCCATCAGCTTTTTACCGCATCCGCCATCGCTTTGACGAATGCGCTCAGTTTCCCGACCAACTCAGGCGATTTCCCGTGCGCGGCGATCTGATTCACAATCGCGCTGCCAACCACGCAGCCATCCGCTTCCTGCGCCACGGCTTTCGCCTGTTCAGGATTGGAGACGCCGAAACCGACGGCGATGGGCAGCGATGTGTGCGCACGAATCTTGGCGACCTGCGATGCGAGGTTCGTCGCGATGCTGCTCTGCATTCCAGTCACGCCTTCGCGCGAGATGTAGTAGATGAAACCCGCCGCGCGCTTCACGATTTTTTCCATGCGCGCTTCGGGAGTGGTCGGCGCGATGAGGTAGATGTTGCACAAACCCGCCTTGGCCATCTGTGCCTCATAATTATCAGACTCTTCCGGCGGCAAATCCAGGACGAGCAATCCGTCCACGCCCGCCTTGACGCAATCGGCGATGAAGCGTTCCATGCCGACGCGGTGGATGATGTTGAAATAGATGTAGAGAACGATGGGCACTTGCGAGTCGCGCCGGATGGTGGCGATGGTTTCCAGCAATTTCGGCGGTGTGGTGCCGGATTCGAGACCACGCTGTGCCGCGAGTTGGTTCACCAAACCGTCGGCAAGCGGATCGCTGAACGGCACGCCGAGTTCCAACACGTCCACGCCCGCCTTGTCGAATGCGAGGGCGAGTTGGCGCGTGGCTTCGAGGTTCGGATCCCCCGCGCCGATATAGACGACGAAAGCTTTTTTGTTATCGCGCTTCAACCGTGCGAAGCGTTCCACGATGCGATTCATTGGCGCAGATTGTCCCGGCGAGATTGGTTGCTGGCAAGTTGAACTTGAGATCAGAGTTGAGATTCAGGCGACACTGATGCGCAGACGTTGCACCTCGCGGACGATCTGGAAATTGATCGGCACACCCTGCGGCTTCCGATCCGACCGTTCCACCACATGACGCACCGGTCGCGGCGTGGGGATGGTTTCTTCGCGGATGGTTTCAAGCTCACCAAAATCCAGCCAGATGCCCGCGCACTTGGGGCAACGATCCATGATCACGCCAGAGCCGAGGCTGAACAACTTCTGCTCCAGTTTCACACCGCGACAATGCCCGCACTTGAGCACGCGATGTTCGGTCGCCGTCACCTCGATGGTGCGCGTGATTTCGGCCACAACTTTTTTGCCGACGGCGACGGACTTGGCGACTTTGTCCAGTTCGGCGCCATCAAACCAGATGCCGCCGCAGCCGCCCTGACAGATGTCCAAGTTGGCTGAACCGACTTTAATTTTCTTCAACGTACGCTTGCAGGCCGGGCATTTCATGGCGGGTTGAATAGCAAAATGCTTCGCACCGAGTCGAGGCGGAATCTAAAACGCGCGCAGGTCAGCTATGTTCTGACTCCATATCGAGTGACGCGACCTACCCACACACTCACTTCACCTGCGGCTTCAACGTCAACGGATCACGCAGCGGAAGTTCAGTCAACTTGCCGCCGCCGAGGTCGGTGAGTTTCACGGCGTGGTCGGGATGACCTTTGAGAATCTCTCCCTTGTCGCCAACGACGAGGATGACGAGTTGTTCTGGCGTGAGATATTTTTTGGCGACGCGTTGGATGTCGTCCTTCGTCACGGCTTTGATACGCGCGGTGAATTGTTGAAAGTATTGCGGGTCGGTCTGGTAACGCCCGGTGAATTCCTCGCCAGCGAACACGCCGACGACCTGGCCCTTGGAGGCAAAGTTGCGCGGCAGACGATCAATGTAACTGCGCTTGCTGTTCTCCAATTCCTCGTCGGTCACAGGCGCGGCAGTGATGCGTTTGATCTCTTCCACGATGAGCGATGTCGCATACGCCACCGTGCGCGACTTGGTTTGGAACGCGGCGCGAAACACATACGGAAAATAAATCCCGCCCTGAAACACCGAGCCGACCGAGTAAGCCAATCCCTCATCCGAGCGGACGCGATTGACGAGGCGCGAAGAAAACCCGCTGCCGCCGAGAATGTCATTCATTAGGAGAACGGGCAGGTAGTCGGGATTCTCGCGCCGGATGCCGGGCAGCATGAGCGAGACGCGGCCTTGGTTCACGGTTTTGTCCACGAGATAAATGCCCGGCGCAGCAATCGCCACATCCTGCGGGATCGGCGGTGGCAACGTGCCCGGCCACGGCCAGTCGCTGAATAATTTCTCCAGCTTCGTGATCATTTCTGCACGATCAAAATCTCCAGCAGCAGCGACGACGAAGTTTCCGGGAAAGAACCAGCGTTGATGGAACGCCTGCAAATCGTCGCGTGTGATGGATTCGATAGAGGCAGCCGTTTGATGACGGTTATCCCAAAATTTTTCGCCGTAAGAAAGAAAGCCCTGCTCCATGCCTTCGATGTTCGCGGAGTCGTCATTGCGCTGCTTCATCGCTTGCATCGTCATCCGTTTCTGGAGATCGAGACGATCCTGTTGAAAGCGCGGCTTGGTCAGAACCTCGCGCAAGATTGCCAGTCCTTCATCGAGGTCTTTGGAAAGGAGGTTGAGCGAAACCGTGCCTTGCGCGCCTTGGATGCTGGAGCCGAGTTGCGCGGCAAGGAAGGCAAGGCGTTCTTCGAGTTCCTGCGCGGTGCGAGATTCTGTTCCCGCTTTCGTCAGCAGAGAGCCGCAAAAATCTGTGACGCCCTCTTTGCCTTCCGGTTCAACCCAGTCGCCAGTGCGAACCATGATGGTGATGCTGACGAGCGGCAGTTCGCGATCTTCCGCGACGTAGGCTGCGGTGCCGCTTTTCAACGCCACGCGAAACTGTTCGGCCTTGGGCGGCACGAACTCGAACGGCGGGAAGGTGAGTTTCTCAGGGCGATCAGGGATAGCGGTTGCGCCGGGAGATGCAGCGCCGGATGGACAACAGGCTTTCTTGGCTGAACTGCAAGAGGCCAGCACGCCCGCGCAAGCGAGCAAGAGGGTTGTGAGTTGGAGAGAATGTCGGTTCATGTCAGTGAGCTTTTGCGGTTTCAACTTTGCGCGTGTAGGTGGCCACGGCGCGATTTTCCTTGGTGAAATAAGTTTTGACCACGCGTTGAACATCGGCGGCGGTCACGGCCTGATACTTCGCGCCGGACTCATTGATCGCGCGCCAGTCGCCCAATCCATCGCAGTGCATGAGTTGCATCAGGATCGCCGTGTTCGAGCCGAGCTTGCGATATTCTCCGGCGGCGAAATTGTTTTTCACCTTCTGCAATTCCTCGGCGGGCACTTCGGTGGTGGCGAGCTTCTCCAGTTCAGCATAGATCGCGGCTTCCACTTCAGCGGGCGTCTTGCCGTCCTTGGCTTCGCCGCCAATGTTGAATGCGCCAGCCCACTTCTGCGACATCTGATGTCCCCAGACATCCGTCGCCACCTCGTTGGTCAAAACCATCCCTTTGAACAACCGCCCCGTGCGCGTGGATAGAATCTGGCCGAGGATCGCGAGCGGATAGGAATCCTTGTGCCCGAACGGAACGGTGTGCCAGAGGATGTCCACCTGCGGATTGGTTTCCGCCTCGGCGTTCATGCGCTTCTCGGCGACTTGTTTCACTTCGAGCGTGACGACATCCGGGGCTTCCTTGTTGCCGCGCGGAATGCGTTCAAAATATTTCCCGATGAGTGCGCCGGTTTTTTCCGCATCGAAATCGCCCACCAGAATCAGCGTGATATTTTGCGGCGCGTAGAACGTGGCGTAAAACTCGTCCGCCTGCGCCTTCGAGATCGCGGGGATGTCCGACGGCCAGCCCACAGTCGGCCAACTGTAAGGATGCGATTCCCAGAAGACGGAGTTGAATGTCTCGTTGAATTTGCCGAGCGGCGTGGACTCCGTACGCATCCGGCGTTCCTCGAACACGACATCGCGCTCGGAATAAAATTCACGGAACACCGGGCGCAGCAGCCGCTCGGACTCCATCCACATCCACAACTCCAGTTTGTTGGCGGGCACGTTGACGAAGTAGGCCGTCATGTCATCGGACGTGTAGGCGTTCATGCCAGAGCCGCCGTTGCTGGTGTAGATTTTGAAGAACTCGTTCTTCACGAGCATCTGGCGTTGTTCAGCGACGAGCGCGTTGAACTTCTTTTCCAGTTCCTGATAGCGCGGGGTTTTGTTTTCCAACTTCGCGATGTCGTCAATCTCACCCCGGCGCATGGCCTGGCGCATCTTGACCTCCTCGGCGCGCATCTGATCGCGGATTTTTTCCTGTTCGAGAATGATCTCGTGATCGCGCGTGTTGTTCGTCGTGCCGAGCGTGGGCGTGCCCTTGAACATCATGTGCTCGAACAGATGCGCGATGCCTGTGATGCCGGGTCGCTCGTTGGAACTCCCGACATGCGCCACCCAACCGCCCGCCACCGACGGATCATCATGCCGCTCGACGAGCAACAGCTTCATGCCGTTGGACAAAGTCTTTTCGATGACGGGAACTTTTTGGGCAAAGAGAGACGAAGCGGCGATGGCGAGAACCAGTCCGCATCCGCAGATGATTTTTATGGCGCGCATAGGTGACTTTACTTTTGGTTTGGTCATGCAAGTCGGACAACGGTAGTCAGCGAAAGTTCAAGAGCCAGATAAAAAACAGAGGAAGACGCTATCGGGGTGTGAGACAAAATTCTTCAAGAGTAAGTTTTCGGTTGGTTTTTTGAGGTGTTATTGCCTAGCTTACTAGGCATATATGAATCAGCCACCCAAAAGAATGCGCCTGTTGGAACAAATTGCAGCCATCCCCGCCATGGAG
>JANNAO010000394.1:0-7192 GCA_031384405.1 Verrucomicrobiota bacterium
ATCGGATGCCATTCGTCCATTGAACATTGATGCGCCCGGGGACGGGCGCACTCCGAACCCAACATGAATCTGGAAACTTTAGATTGGGAATCGCTGGAACGGATGCGCGCGGCGTTCCTCGGCGGGACGGCGGGCGCGCAGGATTATTGGCGCAGTGAAGCTGATCTCGCGGCTTACGACGCCACGTTCGCCCAACGCATCGGCTGGAAGTGGGATTACGTGTTGGAGGAATTGAAAGCGCGCGGTTGGTCGCCGCCAGCGGGCGATGTTTTGGATTGGGGTTGCGGCAGCGGCGTGGCGGGTCGTGCGTTTCTCGATCACTTCGGCGTGAAAGAGGTCAGCGCGTTGCGCGTGTTGGATCGGTCAACACTGGCGACGGCGTTCGCGGCGCGGCGTGCGCGGGAAAAGTTTTCCGGACTCAAGGTTGTTGAAGAAGCGCAACGTGCCGATGTCGAATTCAGCCATCCTCCTGCGGTGTTGCTCATCAGCCATGTGTTGACGGAGATGACGCAGGAACAAACCACCGCGCTCGTCTCGGCAGCGGCTTCGGCGGAGTGTGTGATCTGGGTTGAACCCGGCACTTACGAAACAAGCCTGACACTCATCGCGATCCGTGAGCGGTTGAGAGCCAAGTTCAATGTCATCGCGCCCTGCACTCATCAGGAGCGGTGTGGGATTTTGTCGCCGGAGAACGAGCGGCATTGGTGTCATCACTTCGCGTCGCCACCGCAGGAAGTTTTCATGGACGGCGATTGGGCGAAGTTCGCGAACATGCTGGGGATTGATCTGCGCGATCTGCCGCTGAGTTTTTTGGTGTTGGATCGGCGGACTGCTCCGGCGTTGTCAGCCTGTGCCGGGCGCGTCATCGGGCACGCGCGACTCTACAAAGCGCACGCGTTGGTGTTGGGCTGCGATGCGAGCGGGGTAAGCGACCGGCGGTTGATGAAGCGGAATCATGCGGAGGAATTTCGCTCGTTGAAGAAAGATGCCAGCCCAGTCCTGCGCGAGTGGGAATGTCAGGATGGCGAGATCGTGAAGACGAAACCGCTGTTGGATTGATCTGAAATTTACTTCAACCGGAAGCCGCCTTTGAAGATCACTTCAGCGGCCACGACCACGAAGAACACCGCGCTCACTACGGCATTCAGTTTGAAGAAGGCGACGTTGATCCAGTTCAAACTCCGTCGCCGCGCGATCCAATGTTCCGTCACCAGGCACGCCGCGATGATGATCCAGCCCACGAGATACGCGAGGCGGAATCGGCACAGCAACCCGAACGCGAGCAACAGGGCACACGTTGCGACATGCGCGAGGAACGCCGCTGACAACGCGTTCTTCGGCCCCCAGGCCACCACAAGCGACCGCAGCCCATGCGACTTGTCGAACTCGTGATCTTGCAGCGCGTAGATGATGTCGAAGCCGATCAGCCAGAAAATCACAGCACCGGAGAGGATCAACATTTGTGTGACCTCCAACGGGGTGACGGTCGTGCCTTTCACCGCCAACCAGGCACCGACTGGCGCGAGTGCGAGTGCGATGCCGAGGAAGACGTGCGTGTAATCCGTGAACCGCTTCGTCAGTGAATAAAAGCAAACGACCACCAGTGCCACTGGCGAAAGCCAGAAGCACGGCGGATTCAAAAAATAACTAGCCGCCACCACTCCCGCCGCCGAGATCAGCCACAGCGTTATCGCACTCGTCAATGAGACTGTGCCCGCAGGTAGATGGCGCGAAGCCGTGCGGGGATTGAGCGCGTCGAATTTTCGATCCACGATGCGATTGAACGCCATCGCGCAGGTTCGGGCGCAGACCATTGCGACGAGAATCAATCCGAACACGCGCCAGCCCGGCCAGCCGCGATTCTCCCGCGCCGCCACACACATCGCCGCCAGTGCGAACGGCAGCGCGAAGATCGTGTGCGAGAAGCGGACGAATGAAAGCCAGTTGTTAATAGTAGAAAACATCGAACACTCAACATTCAACATCGAACATCCAAGGGTCAGCCGGCTTCGCCGGAAGGATGGCGTTTTTCAGCCGCAGCGTTCTTCCTCGCGGTTTGGACACTGGTAAAGAAAATCCGAATCAATTCTTCCGACTCGCCCAGAACATAAACCAGCGTAGTATCATCCTTCACCCAGCCTTTGCGCTTGATGAGCCGCGCCCAACGTCGAGTTTCGCGTAGTTCTTTGAGGCAAACTTTAAGTTTATGAATAAAGTCGTCGCGGGACTCGGCATCTTCTGCTTCACCGTGGTTTGGATAAGGTGATGTCCCGGAGCGCAACACTTGTCCGGCTACGTGATTACCCGCGCGCGTTGATGGCAAAGTTTCAGACAGATCAATTATCGCCGAGGCAAATTCGAGCAATCGCTCTTCCAGGTCGTACTTACGATTATTCTTTGCCCCGTCGTTAAACTGGCAAACCTCAGCCGCCGAATCCTTGGATGTTGGTTGTTCGATGTTGGTTGTTGGATGTTCGGTGTTTTTCATTTCATTCCCCTTCCTCCGCCCAACGCGGCGCGAGTTTGTTCGGCAGACCCATGTGATCCAACACGCGCGCTACTACTGTGTCCACGAGTTCCACCACGGTTTTCGCGCCGGAATAAAAACTGGGGTTCGCGGGGATCAACGTTGCTCCCGCGAGCAGCAGCAGTTCAAAGTTTTTGACATGGATCAAACTCAGCGGCGTTTCGCGCGGCACGAGGATCAACTTGCGTTTCTCCTTCAACACCACGTCTGCCGCGCGCAGCAACACATCCTCGCTTAATCCATGCGCGATGCGACCGAGCGTTCCCATCGTGCAAGGGATCACCACCATCACGTCTGGAGGATTCGAGCCGCTGGCGAACGGGGCGTTCATGCTTTTGAGGCCATGAGGTTTTACTCCAGTGGGAAAACGCAAACCGTCCGGCAGCTCCTCGGCGACGACCTGATGTGCGTAATTGCTCATCACCACATCAATCTCGTGCGCGGCGGGATCGAGATTATCGAGCAGCCGCTGGGCGTAAAGCGTTCCGCTGGCTCCGGTGATGGCGACAAGGATTTTCAAAGCGTGATTTCTGTTCGCGCGGAGTATGGGCAGGTTGATGGCGGCAAACAAGTTTGCGTCCGCGTTCCGCCAAGGTTCACAGCTTCCCGATGAACCGCTTCAGCCGCACCATTGCTTCTTTGATGTTGTCCAGGTTCGTGGCGTAGGCGCAGCGGACGAAGCCTTCACCACATTCGCCGAACGCCGTGCCGGGAACGATGGCGACGCGTTCTTTGTGCAGGAATTTCAGCGCGAACTCCTTCGCCGGAATCTTGAACTTGGCCACGCTCGGAAACGCGTAGAACGCCCCGAGTGGGCGATGACATTCCAGCCCCATCTCTGCAAACGAACTCGCAAGAAAATTCCGGCGGCGGCGGTATTCATCCACCATTTCGCCCACGTCAATGTCGGGGCGCGTGAGCGCTTCGATGGCGGCTTTCTGCGCGAGCGATGATGCACAGAGCATCGTGTATTGATGGATTTTCATCATCGCATCAATCAACTCCGCTGGGCCACACGCGTAACCAAGCCGATAGCCAGTCATGGCCCACGCCTTCGAGAAGCCGTGCAGGAAGATGGTGCGGTCACGCAAACCGGGCAGGCTCACGATGCTTGTGTGCGGCGTGTCGTAAGTCAGCTCCGCGTAAATTTCATCCGTGATGACGATGAGGTCTTTTTCGATGGCGAACTTGGCGATGTCTTCCAGATCCTCACGGCTCATCACTGCGCCGGTGGGATTGTTCGGGAAATTCAGCATCAAGACTTTCGTCTTGGGCGTACATTTGGCTTCCAACATCGCGCGGGTGAGGCGGAAACCGTTTTCGGCTTTCGTTTCGACAGCGAGCGGTTTGCCGCCCGCGAAAAGAATCGTCGCACGATACGAGACGTAGCACGGCTCGTGATATAACACTTCGTCACCCGGATTGATCAACGCGCGCAATGCCAAATCAAGTGCCTCGCTGACGCCGACGGTGACGAGCACTTCGTTGTCCGGGTTGTATTCCGCGCCGAAATTCTTGGCGACGTATTTGGACAACGCGCGGCGCAGTTCGATGTAGCCGAGGTTGCTGGAATAGTGCGTCGCACCGCGTTCGAGCGCGAAGACAGTCGCCTCGCGCACATGCCACGGCGTGTCGAAATCGGGTTCGCCGATGCCGAGACTGATGACGTCCTTCATCGTGGTGACGATGTCGAAGAAGTCGCGGATGCCGGAGCGCGGGATGTCGCGCACGACGGTGTTGATGCGGTTACGGAGCGAAACTGGTTTGGCTGCTGACATTAAATAATCCTATAAAGGCGGGCAATTTAGGGGATTATTGCAGGCGAGTCGAGAAAGGACTGGGTTGTTTGGGCCTGAGGAGCAGGGCAAAGTGTTTTATTTTATATTACAGGTAGCTCTGGCATTCTTCAATACCTCGGCACTTTGGAATCAATCTCCTCGCTCCAGGCAGTGATCCCGCCTTTGACGCTCTTGAGATATTTGAATCCCTGTTGTCGCAGGAAGTTCAGTGCCTTCAACGAACGCACGCCAGCCTTGCAGTGCAGATAGTATTGCTGGTTCGGATCGAGTTCCGTGAAGCGCTCGTTGATCTGGCTCAACGGCAGCAACGGCACGCCGTCCACTTTCGCGATCTCGTATTCGTCGGCTTCGCGCACGTCAATGACCTTGATGCCGAGCTTCGGATCGTCGAGCGCCTTCTTCATGTCCTGCACGGTGACTTCATCGGGGCTGCCAAGGGTCTCGGCGGGCGCGGGGGCGATGCCGCAGAATTGATCGTAATCAATCAACTCCTTGATCGTCGGATTGTCGCCGCAGATCGGGCACGCGGGGTCGCGGCGCAACTTGAGTTCGCGGAACTTCATGTCGAGCGCGTTGAACAGGAGCAGACGTCCGACCATGGAAGTGCCTTTGCCCAGCGCGAGTTTCAAAATCTCCGTCGTCTGGATGCAACCGATGATGCCGGGCAACACGCCGAGCACGCCGCCTTCCGCGCAACTCGGCACCATGCCGGGCGGCGGCGGTTCGGGATAGAGACAGCGATAGCACGGTCCGCCCAGATGCGGCGCGAACACGCTGGCCTGCCCCTCGAAGCGGAAGATCGAGCCATAGACGTTCGGCTTCTTGAGCAGCACGCAGGCGTCGTTGGTGAGATAGCGCGTCGGGAAATTGTCCGTGCCGTCCACCACGATGTCATAGGGACGGATGAGATCGAACGCGTTGCCGGAATTGATCGCGGTGTTGTGGATGACCACTTCGACGTTGGGATTGATGCCCGCGATGGTTTCCTTGGCCGACTCGGCTTTGGAACGGCCCACGTCCGCGTCCGTGTGGAGAATCTGCCGTTGGAGATTGGAATAATCCACGGTGTCGAAATCCACGATGCCGATCTTGCCGATGCCCGCGGCGGCAAGATACATCGCGATGGGCGAACCGAGACCGCCCGCGCCGATGCACAGGACGCTGGTAGCTTTAATCTTCTTTTGCCCGGCCAGGCCGACTTCCGGCAGGATCAGATGCCGCGAGTAACGGCGGATTTCTTCGTTGTTCAGTTGCATAATCAATCGAAACGGATTCGAGATTGCAGCGTAGGCGAGTTGCGGAAGAAATCAAGCCGGGCAATTCGCGTGGGTGTGATTCAATCTGTGTAAGTCCGGGGAATCCGGGGATCTTTCAAAACGGTAGGCGACGAGGTAACAAGTCGTTCCCCGACTGCATTCCTTACGGCGTGCCCGCAGTTTTGAAAGAGCCTCCTTGATATTTTCAGAGCAGACTAGCGGCAAGATTCCTTCCGCAACAGCAAGCCGGGCTTACGCCGCCGCGCGATCTTGCTTCCGCCGCACGATGGGTTTGCTCTCGCCCAATACCGCAGGCCGCGTGACTTTGATGTCGAGGATGTCCGTGCTGCCGGGGATGTCGTACATCACGTCGAGCATGATCTTCTCGATCAAGCCGCGCAACGCCCGCGCGCCCGTGCCCTTCTTGTGCGCTTGCACCGCGAGTTCTCGCAACGCTTCCGTGGTGAACTCCAAGTCCACGCCATCCATCGCGAGCAACTTGGCGTATTGCTTGGTGAGCGCGTTCTTGGGTTCTGTGAGAATGGCGACCATCTGATCCTCGGTCAGTTCAGCCAGCGTTGTAACGACCGGCAGTCGTCCGACGAATTCCGGGATGAAGCCGTAGTTCAACAGGTCTTCAGGCTCAACGTGCTTGAGCATTTCATCGCGTCCGACCTCGGCCATCTTTTGCGACTGATTCATCGCGCCAAAACCCATCGTGTGGCGGCCCATGCGGCGTTGGATGACTTTCTCCAAGCCCACGAACGCGCCGCCGCAGATGAACAAGATGTTGGTAGTGTCCACCTTGATGTATTCCTGCTGCGGATGTTTGCGTCCGCCCTGCGGAGGGACGCTGCAAACTGTGCCTTCGAGAATTTTCAACAACGCCTGCTGCACACCTTCGCCGCTGACATCGCGCGTGATGGACGGGCCTTCCGCCTTGCGCGTGATCTTGTCAATCTCGTCTATGTAGATTATGCCGCGCTGGGCGCGTTTCACATCGTAGTCTGCGCTTTGAAGCAGGCGCAGGATGATGTTCTCCACGTCTTCACCCACGTAACCCGCTTCCGTGAGCGTCGTCGCATCGGCGATGGCGAACGGCACATCCAGAACTTTCGCCAGCGTGCGCGCGAGCAAAGTTTTTCCTGAACCCGTCGGGCCGATCATGAGGATGTTGCTCTTCTCGATCTCGACTTCCGCGTGCGGTAGCGGCGTAGTTTCTTTATTGGGCGCTTCTTCACCTTCGGCGGGCGTGGCGGGAACTTGGATGCGCTTGTAATGATTGTGAACCGCCACGGCGAGCGTCTTCTTGGCGTGTTCCTGTCCGATGCAATGCAGATCAAGCTGGCTCTTGATCTCAACGGGTTTGAGGACGTTGAACTTGGGTTGCTTCTTCTGTTCCGCGAGGTGGAGTTCGCGATCATGGACGTTTTTGCATAGGATGATGCAGTTGTCGCAGATATAAACTCCCGGCCCGGCGACGAGCTTCTTCACTTCTGAGTGCGATTTGCCGCAGAAGCTGCACATCGTGATGTTGGTGGGACGAGCCATGGGGATTTATGATTGGTGCGGTTGTTACTCGGGGGTGTTTCGATTATTTGGGAGAAAAC
>JANNAO010000435.1:0-6595 GCA_031384405.1 Verrucomicrobiota bacterium
TCGCCGACCGAACCGACGATACGCGATTTGCCATCGGCATCCACGCGGCTGATGTCGCCGCGCAGGGCGAACGGCGAATTAGTGATCTGCACGCTGCGATAATTGATGCCGCTGTTGCCCCTGGCCGAGACGCGATACTCGACCTTCAACTCAAAATCCCGCGTCGTGCCACCGCGCCAGATGATGAACGAGTTTTGTTTGAGCAACGTCTCCGGCGTGACCTCGCCAACGAGGCAGCCGTTTTCCACGCACCAGTATTTCGGGTCGCCCTCCCAGCCGTTCAGCGTCTTGCCGTCAAAGATGAGTTCGAAGCCAGCGGTGTCATTCGTGGCTGGCGTGGGATAAACCTGCTGACCGAGGGCGAGATGGAATGCGAAAAACAAAAGACATCCGCACAGTAACAGTCTCAAATGAACAACTGAGGCTAGAACGTAGGCAGGCACCGTTTGATGACCAATGATTTTAGTTCTCATATTGGATGAATGTTTAAGACAGCATTTCATGGTTGAGTATCTCTGTTCTGAAAAATGTCACGGGGCGCCGCATCGAAGTTTGGCACTCCATCAACAAATCCTCACGGTCTCCAAGTTTAACAAAGCCCCCAGCTTCTCAATCTTATTTCCAATGTGCCCGACACCAATGGCGCAGTGGTGAGCCGGGCCGGCCTTGGACCAATCGTTCATGAATTTCTTCACGCCGATGCTGAAGCGGTAACGGCTGTTCGTGTTGCCAATCTGCAACACCGGACCTGCGACGGATTCGCCTTCAGCCACGAGCAGCGACAGTTTTCCGCTCGCGCCTTGCACCACGGAAAGCAGCGTCACCGGCCCGTGCTTTACGGTCATCTGGATTGAAAGTCCTTTGCCCGGTTTGCCGTGATACACCGGCAATGGCACGAGTCCGACGCGGCCCTCGGCAATCTTGAAATGTGCCGGACCGTCGTGGCCCAGATAAATCACGTCGTCGTTGAAATCGGTCAGATAAAATTCCGAGAACGAGCCGCCCACGCCGAACAAATCCATGATCTTCATGGCTTGCACGTTCTTGATTTCGCACTCGCCCGCGACAGGAATATTGCGCCCGGTGAGCAATGTATTGCCCGCGATGACTGATGTGGCGATGTCGCGATATGCGTAGCCATCTTCGCTTTCGTAGTAGTAAGCGAGCGAGCCGAGATTGTGCTTCTTCACCAACGCATCCAGCGCGCAGGAAGTTTTCGCCGCGCGTACGAGTTCCTTCGGCTCGCACTCCTTGGATACGGCGAACTTGGTTTGAAATTGTTTCAGCTTCGCATTCACCTGCGTCTTCGTCACGGCTTCGCGTTCTTTGTGCAGGGCGCACATTTCGATCAACTCGAAGTGATTGCCGAAAGCGGCCGATTGCTGCGTCATGTCGCTGTAAACGTCAAGCATTCCGCAGTAATAATGACCCAGCACGCCCACGCGGTTCTGTCTCATCGCGGTCGCGACCTTCGTGGCGTCCACCCAATCCTGGATTTCCGTCCATGCATCCTCGTCATCGAGATAACCGGTGACGAGGTGATATGGGATGTTGGCGCGATTGAACACGCACGCGATTTCAGGCGCGGAACACGACTGGCAATGCTCCAGCCAGATGCCAGTCATCAAGCCGCGATCGCCGAGCGCGTTGAACTTCTCGTAATCCAGTTGCGGCACAGGTTGAAGATTCAGCACCACCACCGGCACGCCTGCTTCCTGAACGACCGGCAATACGGTGGAAGAAAGCGCGTACGTCGAGATGTAGAGAAAAATCAAATCCACTTCCTCCCGCCGGAACTTCGACGCGGCGGCGCGGGCCTTGGTCGGATTGTCCACTAGCCCGGCGTCCACGAGTTCCGCGCCACAGATCTGGATGCGTTTGCCGATCTGCTTTTGGTAGCCGACGAGCCGGCTCTTGAGTCCGGCGAACTGCGGCCAATACGTGTCGAGACCAATGCCAAAAAGTCCGATGCGAGTTCTGCTCATAATGCCTGTTGGAGACGATGTCCTGCGAGGACCGCCGCGCGCCACGCACTCCTGCCTGTTCGGTCAATGCCCATGAACCACTCCCTTCAAATAGGTGCCCAGCCCGATGATGACGGTGGACAGGATCAATACAGCAATGCCCGCAGCAATTTGCCGATGAACTTTCCGGCTTGAGCCTTTCCACTCATGCAGAATCCAACCCCAAATGGTGCTGAAGATGATGATGCTGGCCATGTGCAGGGTCCAGCTTGCGAAATGGAATTCACCCATCTGTGTCGAACCCATCGTGTAAAAGAAGAATTGAAAATACCAAATGGTTCCCGCGAGCGCTGCGAAAAAGTAGTTGGCAAGCATCGGAACTTTCAGGCTGACCTCACCCGTGGCCGTCGGGCCGCCATCAGACGCAATCAAACCCGCATGTTCCGGACGGACGTGTGAGGCGAGGTATTGATAGGCAGACTTGTTTTTGACGTTCAAATAAGCGCACCAAAGAAAATTCGTGGTGAAACCACCAAACAGAACAACACAAAGGGCTGGCAACCCAGTCCAGATTTTTTTTGTGCCAGCGACAAGCGAGGCATCGCCAATCGGCCCGGCGACCGTCAAGCCGAACGAGAAGCAGGCGCTCATCACACCGGCAAACACGGCGACAAGAATCCCCTTCGTGAAACTGAACTCGGCGATGACCTTTTTTTTCTCTTCGACGGGCATTTCCCGCTCTTTCGTCAGCCCAGCCATCGCGGCGATTCCGATGCCAATCAGACAGACCAGCACGCCAACAAGTGTGACCTGACCGGAAGTTGACTTCGCGATTTCAATCACGTTCGCTTCCACCGCCTTCAAGCCGGGCATGAACACTTTGAGGATTGCGGGCAACAGCGTTCCAATCGCGGCGCAAAATCCAAGCGCTACACCCACGCCGAGCGACAAACCGAGATAGCGCACTGCCAGCCCAAATGTAAGGCCGCCAATGCCCCACAACACGCCGAAGAAATAGGCCCAGCCGAGTGTCCCTGCGGATTGCTGGCGCAAGACACCGATCAGATCGTTCGTCATGCATGAAGCGAAGACCCACGGACAGATGATCCACGAGAAGAATCCGCCAACGAGCCAGTAAGTTTCCCATGACCATTTCTTCACGCCTTTGTAGGGCACGTAAAAACTCCCAGCCGCAAGACCACCGAGCCAGTGCAGAACAACTCCTAGAAACGGGTTGGGCATAAGTGTGATGTTAGCCGCGCTTGCTCAACACGCTTTTCTCGTAACTCTTCACTTCATCGAGCCAATCCGCGCCGACAGGGACGCCTTGCTTGAGGCAGTAGTAATCCCAGACTGCGCCGAACGGCAGCGTCTTGGCTTCTTCCATCAGGGCGAGACGCGAGGTGTAATCCCCGTCGCGTTCGAGTTTCTTGTAAGTCGTGTAGGGTTCGAGCATCGCGATGCAGAGCGCGCGGATCATGTTGCGCGTGCCGATGGTCCACGCGGCGATGCGATTGATGCTCGCGTCGAAGAAGTCGAGGCCGATGTGCGTGCGGGCTAGATAATTTCCCCGCACGAGTTCCTGCGCAATAGCGTTCAACTCATCGGTAAGCGTGACGACGTGATCGCTGTCCCAACGAACGCCGCGACTGACGTGCAGGAGAATCTCTTGCACGAAGCACAGCACGGAGGAAACCTTGTCCGCCATGTTTTCCGTCGGATGATAATGCCCGGCGTCGAGGCAGACGAGCGTTTGATTCTTCACAGCGTAACCGAGATAAAACTCGTGCATGCCCACGGTGTAGCTTTCCGCGCCGATGCCGAACAGCTTGCCTTCAACCGCGTCGAGATTGTGTTTCGGATTGAGCTTCTTCTTGAAGATGGCATCAAGGGATTGTTCGAGACGCTCGCGCGGGCCGCGACGGTCGGCGGGCGTGTCTTTCATGCCGTCGGGAATCCAGACGTTGGTGACCGTGGGTGAACCCAGGGCTTTCCCCATCGCTGCGCCGATCTCACGGCTCGCTTGGCAATGTTCGATCCAGAACTGGCGGATGCCTTTGTCCTGATGCGAGAGCGTGAAACCACTCGCGGACTTGGGATGCGAGAAACAGGTCGGATTGAAATCGAGCCCGATGCGCTGCGACTTGGCCCAATCAATCCAGTTCTTGAAATGCTTCGGCTGGATTTCATTGCGATCCACTTTCTTGCCGCCGAACTCGCCGTAGAACGCGTGAAGATTCAAGCGATGCTTGCCCGGAATGAGCGCGAGCGCTTTGTCGAGATCGGCGCGAAGTTCATCCGGCGTGCGGGCTTTGCCGGGATAATTTCCGGTGGACACGATTCCACCTGTGAGCGCGCCGCCGAAATTCTCGAAGCCGCCCACGTCATCACCCTGCCAGCAGTGGAGCGAGACGGGGACTTTGGCGAGTTGCTTGAGGACGGTCTCGGTGTTGACTCCGAGTGCGGCGTAGCGTTCGCGAGCGAGTTGGTAAGCGGCGGAAATTTGTTTTGCGTTCACGAAGCAAAGCGTAACCGGGCGCAAACATATTTTTCGAGTCCTAAATCTCACGCAAAGGCGGGAAAACAAAAGACGCCCGACTCAACTCTGATTGACGCCCGCGCTAGGCAGGCTTTAACTGTCCGCATGAAGATGATTTTTACTCTCCTGACTGCGGCCATTGTCCTGTGCGGTTGCGGCGGGGGCGCGAGCGGTCCGTCCGTGACGTTGGTCAGTGTGAAGTTCGAGGACGCCACGGCACTGGAGACGACCGCCAAGTTCACACTTCGACTCAGCAACGAACGCAACGAACCCGTCCACATCACCGGCGAGGTTCACAAGATTTACCTCAACGGCCTCTATGTCGGCAAAGGCTTGAGCGATCAAACCCGCGACCTGCTGCGTCTCAGCACGACGACTCATGATGTGACGGTTCACTTGAGCAACATCGCACTCGTCACGCGTCTCAAGCCGATCATCGAATCGAAGTCGTTCGAGTATCGCGTCGCGAGCGTGTTTCACGGCAAGTCGTGGAGCGATCGGATGACGTCGGAAAGCACGGGCAAGCTGGAGTTGAAAGACCTTGTGCCGGAGTTGGACGAGACGAATGCGCCGCCTGCTTCCGTCCAAAATGGCAGCGAGGTAAAACCGTGACCGAATAATCTCCGCAGGCAAACATCCACGCTGGATCAAGAATTTGGATTGCAGCGCGGGCGCGTGGTGGCAATCTCTCCCCCGATTTTTCGCATGAAGCAAAAACTAAAACTCGTTGAAGGTTCAATCGTCGCGCCACAAGGCTTTCTCGCCAGCGGCGTGTTCTGTGACATCAAACGCCTCGGCACTGGCAAAGGTTCGCAGAAGGGCAAGAAGCTCGACCTCGCACTGATCGTGTCCGAAGTGCCCGCGACCGTTGCAGGCATGTTCACGACGAATCAAGTGTGCGCCGCGCCGGTGAAGGTTTGCGTCGAGCGCGTGAAGAAAGGCAGCGCGCAAGCCATCGTTGTGAACTCCGGTAACGCCAACGCCTGCACTGGCAAGCAAGGCATGAAGGACGCGCGCGAAATGACAGCGGTGTTGGCGGAGGAATTGCGCTTGTCCGAGAAACACGTTCTCGTCGGCAGCACGGGTCGTATCGGCGTCACGATGCCGATGGAGAATGTGAAGTCGGGGATTCTTCACGCGCTGCAAATCCTCGGTAACGCTCCGAAGCACGCCGAGGAAGCTGCTGAAGCCATCATGACGAGCGACACGAAACCGAAGCAGATCGCGGTGGAGTTCACGCTGGGCGGAAAGAAGGTTCGCATCGGCGGCATCTGCAAAGGCGCGGGGATGATCCAGCCGGGAATGTCCGCGACGGGCGCGCGGCCAGCGGCGTTGCCGCACGGCGGACTGCACGCCACGATGCTTTGCTTCATCACGACGGACGCGGCGATTGACGCAAAGGTTTTGCAGGCGGCGTTGCAGGAAGCGGTGGCGCATAGTTTTAATCGCATCACCGTGGATGGCGACATGAGCACGAACGACACGGTGTTGGTGCTGGCGAATGGGCTGGCTGGGAATGAAAAGCTGGTGGGGCGAGCGTCCTCGCGAGCTGGCTCGTCAGTAGCCTCGTCCCACCAAATTTTTCAAGCCGCGCTCAATCACGTCTGCCTCGAACTCGCGAAGATGATCGTGCGCGACGGCGAAGGTGTTCATCGCGTCGTGACGGTGCGGGTGAATGGCGCGAAGACGATTCAAGACGCGGACGCTGCGGCGCGTGCCGTGGCGAACAGTGCGCTCGTGAAAACGAGCTGGCACGGTGGCGATCCGAATTGGGGACGACTCATTGATGCCATCGGTTACAGCGCGGCAACGGTTGTGGAGGAGAAGGTGGACATCGGTTACGCAGCACCGAACTCGAAGAAAGTTCTCTGGAGTTTGAAGCGCGGCCAGCCGACAAAGGCGACTTACAAGGAGCTTTGTCTCGCGGCGTCACCGAAGGAGTTCGAGTTGCACATCAATCTGAATCTCGGCAAAGCGAACGCGGTGATGTATGCCGCCGATCTCACGGAGCATTACGTGGAGTTCAACAAGGGCGATGTGACCGATCCGACGACACTCGGGGGTTGATCAAAGTTCGTCCTCGCGTTCCGTG
>JANNAO010000447.1:0-17519 GCA_031384405.1 Verrucomicrobiota bacterium
TGTTGGCCGGGCACGAGGCGGGCGGTGATTTTGGCTCGCGCCCAAGAGGGCACGATTGTTTTGCTGCCGTCGCCTTGATAACCGCTGGTGAGACCGTTGATCTCAAACGTGGGGCGCGCGGTGCGTTGTTCGTCGGGCGTGAAGCCGCGTTCGCCGTGGAGTTCGGGCACGCCGAGGAATTTGCGATAGGCATTTCGATTGAACGGAACTCGCGCCATCTGTTTACGTTCGTATTTCGTGAGCGGCACAACGCCGTCGTAGAAGTGCGGGATGACAATACGACCTTTGGTGTCATGAACCTTGGCGAGCAATCGCGACAACGCCATCGCAGGATTCTCCACCGAACCGCCGAAGATGCCTGAATGTAGATCGCGCGACGGGCCGCGCAGGATGATCTCAAACGCAGCGATGCCGCGCAAAGCGTATGTGAGCGCGGGATGTTTCGCGCTGGGGATGCCGGTGTCGGAGATCACCACGGCATCGCACGCGAGTTCGGCGCGATGTTTCTGGAGAAAGCCCGCGAGACTTTTGCTGCCGACTTCCTCTTCGCCTTCGATGACGAAGGTGAGATCGCAGGGGAGTTCCGTTCCGGTCTTGAGATAGGCTTCAACGGCCTTCAAGTGCGCGAGGTTCTGGCCTTTGTTGTCGCTGGCGCCGCGCGCGAACAAGGAGCGTCCGCGAATCGTCGGTTGGAACGGCGGCGTCTTCCAGAGATCGAACGGCTCAGGCGGTTGCACATCGTAATGGCCGTACACCATGAAGTGGCGGCGCTTGGCGGAAGATTTTTTGCGCCCGCCTTCGCTTCGCTTCGTCGCGGCTGGCGGCGTCTTGGCGATGACGATGGGATTGCCGTCAGTCGGGCAAGCGCGGGCGTCGAGGCCGATGTCGCGACAATGTTTCACGAGCCAGTCGGCGCAGGATTGCATGTCGGGTTTATGCTGCGGCTGGGCCGAGACGCTGCGGAAGCGGACGTAGGTGCAAAGTTCGTCCACAAAGCGCGCTTGGTTACGCGAGAGATAATTCAGAACAGATTCCATGCGCGGAAGTATTCGGAAAGCGCGGCGAAAGCCAAGCCGGATTGAGCGGGGACAATTCCTTTCAACCACGAAATACACTAAACACACGAAAGACGGGACGAAAAGGAGATGGTGAGGCAACAGCGAGCAAACACCAAACCATGGCGCAATTTTAATCCAACGCTGATTGCCGCCGCAGTGACGCTCGTTTTCGTTTTCCTTTCGTGTGTTTAGTGTATTTCGTGGTTAAAAATTATTCCGCACTATCAGACCACTGGGACAAAAACCGTCCTACCCCAGAAAATAAATTTCTTTGTTCTTTTGCCTCGCGGCGCGCTTGCGATTAAAAACATCCCTGTGCAAACGCGATTTCTGCTCGGCCCCGCCGGCAGCGGCAAGACCTTCCGCTGTCTCGCGGAGATCCGCCGTGAATTGATCGCGTCGCCGGACGGAGCGCCGCTCCTCCTGCTCGCGCCCAAGCAGGCCACCGCGCAACTCGAACGCCAGTTGCTCGCTGATCCGCATCTCCAGGGTTACACGCGATTGCAGATACTCTCCTTCGAGCGGCTCGCGGAGTTCGTTCTGGAAAAACTCCAGCTTCACGCGCCGGAATCGCTCGCGGAAGAAGGCCGCGTGATGGTCTTGCGCGCGCTGATTCTCCGGCACGAGAAGGAACTGAAATTATTTCGGCGCAGCGCACGGCGACCCGGCTTCGCCACTCAACTGAGTCAGTTGTTGCGCGAGTTGCAGCAACATCGTTTCACGCCCGACAAGCTCCGCTCGTTCGCCGCCAAGTCCGATCTTCCCGCCGATCTGCAAACCAAACTCCACGATCTCGCACTGCTTGCCCAAGCCCACGCCGACTGGCTGGAGTCAAACAATCTGCACGATGACAACCGTCTGCTCGACGCGGCGACAGCCGCCCTACGCTCTACCTATTGCCCAACGCCTCTCGCCTCTCGCCTCATCTTCTCCAGTCTCTGGCTCGACGGCTTCGCGGAGATGACGCCGCAGGAAATGGATTTACTCGCCGCCGTGCTGCCGGGTTGTGGCCACGCCACGCTCGCGTTCTGCCTCGATGCGTCTTCCGACGAAGCGGAGAATGCACCGTCCTCGTGGCTCTCCATCTGGGGTGCGGTGGGGAAAACGTATCGCCAATGCCGCGAACGCATCGCCGCGTTGCCTGGCTGCGAAGTCGTCGTTGAATCCATCCCGCGTCATCCTGAACAAAGTCGTTTCGCGAATGCATCCGAACTCGCGCATCTCGAATCAAGTTGGGCGCAACCCTCGATTTATCGAAGTCCCCTCACCCCGTCCCACTCCCCATCCGATGGGGAGAGGGTGGCCGGAGGCCGGGTGAGGGGATCGCGGACGCTTCACGAATCTTCATCTAATTTTGGTATCAGCCTACATGCTTGTGCGAATCCCGAAGCCGAAGCCACGCTCGCGGCGCGCGAAATCCTCCGCTTTGTCCGCGATGGCGTGCGCTTCCGCGACATCGCCGTGCTGGTCCGCCGACTCGATGATTATCACAAACCGATCGAGCGCACGTTTCGCCGCTACGGAATCCCCGTCTTTCTGGATCGTCGCGAAAGCGTGTCGCATCATCCGCTCGCCGAACTCACGCGCAGCGCGCTTCGCACGGTTGCTTACGATTGGAAGCACGATGATTGGTTCGGTGCGTTGAAGTGTGGATTCGCGCCCGTGAGCGAGGATGTGGTTGATCGGCTGGAGAACGAAGCACTTGCTCGCGGTTGGCGCGGCGCGGCGTGGCGTGAACCTTTGCCCGTCGGTGACAAACCGAACGAACAGATGTTCGAGCAACTCCGCGTTCAACTCACCGCGCCCTTCGCGCAACTCGCTACCACCCTCGCCGCGCAAAACCAAACGCCCACCGGCACGCAACTCGCCTCTGCCCTTCGCGAACTCTGGCTCGCGCTCGATGTCGAAACCAGACTCGAAAAATGGAGTAACGCCACCGCACCGGATCACGCACCACGCACCACGCATCAAGCCGTCCACCACGCCGTCCTGCAACAGATGGAGTCGTTGCTCGAAAATCTCTCGCTCGCATTTCCGAACGCGTCGCTTCCGTTGCGCGATTGGCTTCCGATCCTCGAAGCGGGCTTGAGCAATCTCAGCGTCGGCGTGATTCCGCCCGCCCTCGATCAAGTGTTGGTCGGCGCGATTGATCGCTCGCGCAATCCCGATCTCAAACTCACATTGCTGCTCGGTTTCAACGAAGGCGTGTTTCCCGTCGCGCCGTCCACGCGCACGTTGCTCACTGAATCCGACCGCATCGAACTCGCCAGCAACGGCGCGAATCTCGGATTGAATCTTCGCGAGCAGCTCGCGCGTGAACGTTACTACGGTTACATCGCCTGCACGCGCGCCAGCGAGCGGCTCATCGTTAGTTATTCCACGCAGGATGAAAAAGGCCGCGTAAAAAATCCTTCGCCGTTCGTCGCGCATCTCAAACGACTTTTCCCTGCGCTCAAGGAGGAATCGTTTTCAACCGATCCCGCGCCGGACGATGCTGAACACATCTCCGAACTTGTCCCCGCGCTGCTCCGCAAGGAACTATCCGCCGATGGATTGCCGCAGACCGTTAAGCCCATTCTCGACAAGTGGGCGCGCTGGGAATCGCTGCCCGGCCCGGAAACACTCGCGCTTTCTGCCGCTGCCGCTGCCGCGTTGTTCGGAAAAGAAATCCCCACGTCTGTCAGCGCGCTCGAATCCTTCGCCGCGTGTCCATTCCAATTCTTCGCCGGATACGGACTCGGTGCGGACGAGCGTCAACTCTTTGAGGCGGACCCGCGCCAGACCGGAAGTTTTCAACACGAGATTCTCGCCGAGTTTCATCGCGAGTTGAAACGCGAGGGAAAACTCTGGCGCGACATCACGCCGCTCCAAGCCCGCGAACGCGTCGCGTTGATCGGTGAAAAACTGTCGCCAGAGTTCGGCGGTGGATTGTTCGCCGCCGATGGCAAAGCGCGTTTCCTCGCAGGCACGCTTGTCGCACGATTGCAGGACGTGCTTGGCGTGCTGGTGGATTGGATGCGGCAATACGCGTTTGATCCCGCCGACGTGGAGCTCGCGTTCGGCCTGCCGGAAAGTCCGCTGCCCGCGTGGAAGATCGAACTCAAGGATGGACGCACGCTCGCGTTGCGCGGAAAGATTGATCGCGTGGATTTGTTCAGACACGCAGACGGCAGCGCGCAGGCCGTGGTGTTGGATTACAAATCCAGCGGCAAACAACTCGATGCGACATTGCTGCATCACGGCTTGCAGCTTCAATTGCTCTCGTATCTTGGCGTGCTTCGGCGCGTGGCGGCGTTGGAGAAACATTTTGGCGTGAAAGAGATTTCTTCGGCGGGTGTGTTCTTCATTCCGCTGCGTGGCAAACCTTCGTCTGGGTCGCGCGCGGATGTTCTCGAAACAACCACTGCCGACAGCGCGGCGTTCCAACATTCAGGACGCTTCGATGTCGCGGCGTTGCCGCAGCTCGATACGCGCGGCGAGAAGAAAGGCACGCAGTTCAAATACAAGTTCAACAAGGATGACTCGCTCGCCAAGACCGGCAACGACGCTTTGCCATCGAAAGATTTCACCGCGCTGCTCGACAAGATCGAGAGCGATTTGCGGCGTCATGGCGAAAGCATCTTCGCCGGGGAAGCTGCCGCGCGCCCGTTTCGCAAGGGCAAGCTCATCGCCTGCACGTATTGCGAATTCAAGACCGTGTGCCGTTTTGATTCGTGGGTGAATCCGTTCAACGTGCTGACAAAACCAGAAGCCAACCAATGAGCACGCTGACTTCATCCCAACAAGCCGCGCTCGACGCGAAAGGCAACGTCCTCGTCATGGCGGGCGCGGGCACGGGCAAGACCAAGACGCTTGTCGAGTGCTGCTGCGCTTTGCTCGAAGGCGGCAACGCGCTGGATGAAATCCTGATGGTCACGTTCACCGAAGCCGCCGCTGCAGAGATGCGCCATCGCATCCACATCCGCCTCGCCAGCCGCCGGGATGAATTGCTGAAATCCCCATCGTCCTCGTCGTCGTTCTCGTCCTCGTCCTCGAACCCCGTTGGAAAAATCGAGGACGAGGACGAGGACGAGGACGAACGGAAGCGGATTGCCCAGCACCTCGACGAGCAACTCGCGCTGCTCGACACGGCAGACATCTCTACGATCCACGGCTTTTGTCTCAAGCTCATCCGCGAACATTTCCACCACGAGCGATTGCAGCTTGATCCTGAGTTCTCAGTCTTCTCTGACGCGCAGATCCATCAGATCAAACACGACACGCTGGATGCGTTGCTCGAATCGCATTACGAAGGAGACACCGACGACGCCAAAGCCTTTCGCGAATTTGTCACCGTTCGCGCTCGCGGCGACGAGGCTCGCTTGCGTGAACTCATCTGGCGGCTGCATCGCTACGCGCAATCGCTCGCCGACCCGAACGCCTGGGTGGAAGCGCAGCTTGCGAGCTTTGGCGAAACTGAACCCACGTCATGGCGCGCGTGGTTTGCGGAATCGTTCGCCGAATGTCGCGTCCGTTGGGTGGAGCGGTTCACGCCGTTTGCCTTCTCGAAGAATGTCGAACTCTGCCTTGCTGCGCTCGGCAAGTTGTCCGCCAAACCTTCGATGGAACAGATCGCCGAAGCACTTGTGGCCATCGCGGAAGCGTTCAAGGCAAAGTGGCCGCACGGTCACGCAGGTAAAGTGCGCGATGTCCTCGATGATTGTTTTTCCGAAGCTGAATTTCTCCACTCGCTCACGCCCACAGCCGACGGCGTTGATCCGCTCGCGCAAGATTGGGAATGGGCGCGGCATCAGATGTTGACGCTGCTGAGATTGACGCGCGACTTCAGTGCGGCCTTCGCACAGGCCAAGCGCGAGTCGGCTGGCGTGGACTTTTCCGATCTCGAACAATTCGCGCTGCGTCTGCTTTGGGATGCGAAGGCTGCGTCGCCAACGGCAATCGCGCTGCGTTGGCGCGAGCGGCTCGCGCACGTTTTCGTGGACGAGTATCAGGACATCAACGCCGCGCAGGACACGATCCTCCGCGCCATCAGCCGCGAAGGTCTGGATGCGAACCGCTTCCTCGTCGGTGATGTGAAGCAAAGCATCTATCGCTTCCGCCTCGCTGATCCGACGATCTTTCAAAGCTACAAACGCGCGTGGAGCGTCACGCCCGGTGGTGGGGCGAGCGTCCTCGCGAGCGGGCTCGTCAGTAGCCTCGCCCCACCTAGTCCAAGTCAGACGATTGCTCTCTCCGATAATTTCCGCAGTCGTCAGGCGCTGTTGGATTTTATCAATCCATTTTTCACGTCGCTGATGCGGGAAGAGATCGGCGGCGTGAGCTACGACGCTGAGGCGGAATTAAAGTTTGGCGTCCCGGAGAAGCGCGAGCCTTTGAGCCGTAAATCCGGCGACGAACCCGCTGTTGAATTTCATCTGCGCCTGAAAGATGGCGACGAGGACGAGATTGCGGGCGACGACAATCTCGGCGGAAGCGAAACCGCCGCGAACGAACTTGTCATCCTCGAAGCCACGGAGAAAGAAGCGCGGATGGTGGCGTTGCGATTGCGCGAGTTGCGTGAACAGAAATTTCAGGTGTGGGGTGGCGAGATGTTCCATGATGTGGAGTGGAGTGACATGGTGGTGCTGCTGCGTTCGCCGTCGAACAAGGTCGAGAGTTTTGCCAAGGAGTTCAGTCGCGCGGGTGTTCCGTTGCACGCGTCGCGCGGCGGATTCTACGACACCACCGAAGTCAGTGATCTTCTGAGTTTGCTGCAACTGCTGGACAATCCGTTGCAAGACATCCCGCTGCTCGCGGTGCTGCGGTCGCCGCTCGTGGGATTGTCGCTCGACGAACTGGCGATCATTCATGCCGCGTTCCCCAAGGAAAAATTCTGGACGGCGACGAAGATGTTTTGTTTCAAGCAGACAAACTTTTCTGACGACGCTGCCGCAATCGCTCAGGCAACGCTGCCCAAGTTGAAAGCGTTTCACACGGCGTTTGAAGCGTGGCGCAATCTCTCGCGGCTCGGCGCGATCTCGGATTGCTTGGAAACCGTGCTGACCGATTCGCACTACGAAGCGATGCTGCTCGCGATGCCGCGCGGTCAGGAGCGGCGCGCAAATGTGAACCGCCTGCTGAATCTCACGCGTCAGTTCGATCCGCATCAGCGTCAGGGGCTGATGCGCTTTCTGGACTTCGTGAAGACGCAGCGCGACGCCGACGCCGAGGAAGAACCCGCACCGCCCGCCAGCACGAACGCCGTGCGCCTGATGAGCATTCACAAAAGCAAGGGGCTGGAGTTTCCAGTCGTCGCGCTGCCGGACCTGAGCAAATCGTTTAATTTCCAAGATCTGTACGGAGACGTTTTGCTGGATGCCACGTTGGGTGTTTGTCCGCTGGTCGTGCCGCCGAAGAGCAACGGGCACTATGCGAGCCTGCCGCATTGGATGGCGAAGCGGCGTCAACGTCGCGACTCGTTGGGCGAGGAGATGCGCTTGCTTTACGTCGCGCTCACCCGCGCGCGCGACCGGCTCATCCTCGCGGCCACCACGACCACCAAAGCCATCGAGACATGGCACGCAGGAGGAGATGGCGAACCGATCACGCCGGACAAACTGCTCGGTGCGAAAACTTATTTCGCGTGGTTGCAGCTCTGGTTGCCGCGTGTCACGGCGTTCGAGCATTGGAATGGAGATCGCGCTGGAGCAAATCCACTCATGTGTTGGACGATCTACTCGGAGAACGACGCGCGCCTGCTCTGCGGGACTTCGGCAGGCGACGACATCAAAACGAATCCGCCCGCCATTCTCTCTGCGGAAACCTCGGCGCGGCTCGCGTGGAATTATCCGCTCACCTCGGCGACGAGTTACGCCGCCAAGACGTCCGTGACTGCGTTGCGACGCTTGGTTGCGGATGAGTTGAGCGATGAAGTGGAGAAACGGTTTCAGCCGAAGAGCGCACGGTTAAAATCCGCCCCGGAGAGCCCCCGTCCTCGGGGGCAGCAACGTGAGCAGGGAGAAGGTTCGGCTAAATCGAGTTCGAGCTTTGAACCTCAGAACCGGAGCGCGGCTGTGTCGCAGACCAGCCGCAGCAGCGTGGCAAGCGCTGCGGCTGGCTTTCAGCACAGCCGCGCTCCGGGAACGAGTGTTGAAACCACGATCAAGTTATCCGCCGCAGAGATCGGCACAGCGCATCACGCGTTTCTCCAGCACGTCGCACTGGACAACGTGGGCGATGTCGGATCACTCGCTCGTGAAGTCGAACGCCTCGTCATCGAGCGCGTGTTGTCGCGGGCAGAGGCCGATGTGCTGGACATGACGTCACTCGCACAGTTTTGGTCGTCGCCGGTGGGACGGGAGATACGTTCGCAGGCGGCGAATGTCCGACGCGAGCTGCCGTTCACGATGCGGATGGAAGTGGGCGAGATGAACCGGCTGTTGAAAGTGGAGTCGGTTGAACTTCGCGTGGGAGCGGGAGATTTCGTGGTGGTGCAAGGCGTGGCAGACCTCGTGGTGTTGTTGGAGGACGAGCTGTGGCTACTGGATTTCAAGACGGACGACGTGCGAGCCGATGAGTTGGGCGACAAGTTGAAGCAGTACGAACCGCAGTTGCGGATTTACGCGGAAGCCTTGGAGCGAATCCACAAAAAGCCCGTCACCAAATGCTGGCTGCATTTCCTCCGCGCGCAGAAAACGGTGGAGTTGTGAGCAAATGGCCTCCTTGTTTTTCCCGCCATCGTCGGCTACCGTCGCAGCGTGAAGTTCCCGGTTTTTGCGCGACGTATCAGCAGCCTGTTTGTGGTCTGCTGCGTCGGCTTTTCAATCGCCGCGAGCGCGCAGAACTCCAAACCCATCCGGCTTCGTAATCCTGTTTCAGTCCAACCAAATTCGTCGCCCGCTGCCGCCGCTCTCGCGAACTCGCTGGTTTCCGCGCCGGGTCAACCCGCTAAAACTTCCGGTCTGTTCGTCATCCAGTTCCGCGAAGCGCCCAAGCCGCAGTGGCGTGCGCAGCTCGCCAAGCTTGGCGTCACGCTGCTGAATTACATTCCTGATGACGCGTTCGTGGCGAAGTTTGAGAACGTCAGCGCGGCGGAGATTCGTGCGTTGGGGTTTGTTCAATTCGTCGGGGAGTATCGCGCGGAACAGAAGGTTCACTCGCGATTGCAGCAAGCGGCGAAGTCTGCCAAGGGCGACAAACTGGAAATCGCCGTGCTGCTTTCCGCTCAAGCAAGCGAGTCTGACGCGCAGCAGGCGAAGGGTCGCTTCACCCAGCTTATGCAGGAAACAAAACTGAGCGGCGGGCGCGTGTTGCGCGGTGAGATCACAAAGGCGCAGTTTGATTCGCTCGCCGCGTCTGACTCCGTGTTGTGGATGGAGTCCGCGCCTAAGATGAAACTGAACGACGAGATCGCGTCGAAGATCGTTGCGGGCGATGGCGGGCCGAATCTGTTGGCGATGCAATCGCTCGGCTACGACGGCAGTGGCGTGACGGTGGCGGTGGCTGACAGCGGATTGAACAACGGCGACGCGCTCACGATGCATCCTGATCTGCTCGGTCGCACACCAGCGTTTTTTCATTACGGATTGCCGGCGCAGCTCGATGATGCGGCCGATGAACACGCGCACGGCACGCATTGCGCCGGAATCATCGCGGGCAACGGCGCGAGCGGCGAGGTGGACGAGAACGGAAATCTTTACGGTCTCGGCGTTGCGCCCGGCGCGAGCATTATCGCGCAACGCATCTTCGACGGCGTGGGAAATTACGCCGCACCGCCGAGTTTCGAGCGTCTCACTCGCGACGCCAAACGCGCTGGCGCAGACATCGGCTCGAACAGTTGGGGCGATGACACGCAAGGTCGTTACGACATCAGCGCGATGGAATTCGACGCGCTCGTGCGCGATGCGGACGCGCTCACGCTCGGCGATCAGCAATACATTCTGGAGTTCTCCGCAGGCAACGCGGGTTCTGGTCAACAAACCATCGGCAGCCCGGCGGTCGCGAAAAATGTCATCGCCACCGGTGCGTCGCAGAATGATCGCGTGGATTTTGTGATCTATGGCGAAGGCACGGAAGCGATGGCGGATTTTTCCAGTCGCGGCCCGTGTGAAGACGGTCGCATCAAGCCGGATGTCTGCGCGCCGGGAACTTGGATCGCATCGCTCCAGTCGTTCTCCGCCACGGATCAATATGCGTGGGCGGCGATCTCGCCGCTGTATCAATATCAAGGCGGCACGAGTCAGGCTGGGCCGCATGTGTCTGGTGCGGCGGCGGTGTTCGTCCAGTTTTATCGCGAGACACACACCAACACCACGCCATCGCCAGCACTCGTCAAAGCTGCGCTCATCAATTCCGCCGTTGATCTCGATGACTCCGCTGGCACCGGCCCGACGCCGAACAACGACGAAGGCTGGGGGCGCGTTGACCTGACACAAATCATCGGGTCGGCTCGCGCGGTGGACTTCGTGGATCAATCTGTGTTGCTCACGAACAATCAGGTGTTCGAGAAAAACATTCTTGTCGCGAGTGCTAATGAACCATTGGTCGTCACGCTGACTTATACGGACGTTCCCGGCTTCCCCGGCGCGATTCCAGCGTTGGTCAACGATCTCGATCTGGAGATCATCGCGCCGAACGGCTCGATCTTTCGTGGAAACCAATTCGATCAAGGCGAGTCAGTTCCCAACGCCACAGGTCACGACAGCATCAACAACGTGGAAGGCGTTTACATCGGTGAACCGCTCGCGGGCGAATACATCGTGCGCGTCCGGGCGCGTAATGTCGTGCAGGACGCGCGAGCGGATTCGTTGTTCACGGATCAGGATTTCGCGCTCGTGACATCGGGTGATCTTGTGCCTGCCGGTGCGAGCCTTGTCGCGTTGAATCGCGGCGCGTATCGCGCACCGGACATGATGCGGATCACGGTGATTGATCGTGATCGCGCAGGCAATCCATCCGTGAGCGTGTTGGTGCGTAGCTCCGCCGAGACGCTCGGCGAGAATTATACCTTGCTCGCGAACGGGAACGGCGGCTCGTTCACCGGCAGCGTGGCGACGTTGACCGGTGCGGCCATCAATGACGGAAAGCTTCAACTCGCGCACGGGAATCAGATTGAAGTCCGCTACTTCGATGCCACGGCGAATCTGACTCGCTCCACGTTCGCCGTCGCCGATCTAGTCGCCCCAATCATCACGGGCGTGACGACCACGAATCAATTCGGGCTGGTGGTCGTGTCGTGGACGACGGATGAGGCTGCGACTTCCACTGTTCATTACAACACGAACTCCACGTTGAACAAGGTCGCGACCAGCACTGAACTCACGACAGAACATTCCGTCGGCGTCGGCGGATTGATTGCGGGTCAAACGTATTTCTTCCACGCCGCTTCGACGGATGAGGCGGGCAACACGGCGACCAACAACAGTGGGTTCAGTTTCGTCGCGCCGACGGTTGCCAAAGTTTTGCTCGTGGATGATTACACCGATCTGTTTTTTGATGTGCCGCCATTGTCAGGTTACACCGCCACGCTCACGCAACTCGGTGTGAGCTATCAAGTGTGGGACACGAGCGTGAACGGTTCGCCGGGACTGACGAATCTTCTGCCGTATCGCTGCGTGATGTGGCGACTGCCGGAGTTTTTGGACACATGGACGTTGCCGGAACAAAACGCGTTGCGGGATTACGTCGCGGGTGGCGGTTCGTTGTTCGTGGCTTCGATGGACGTGTTGTCGCGTCTGGAGGAAGGCGGTTTCAATTCTGCCAAGCTCGCGATGCTTCACACGCAATCATACATCGTGGACAACGAACCCGGCGATGTGCCGGATGTCATCGGTGCGGCGAACGATCCCATCGGCAACGGCATTGACGCGGCACTCGACTACACGCCCTACAACGATCTCGATCCATTAGGTTTTAAGAATCTCGTCGGAATCCCCGATGACATCTCGGATTCATTCACGCCAGAGGCGAACGCCGCCCCAATCTTCTTCAACAGCTACGGCGAAACCATCGGCATGAAATGGCCGCGCACCGGCGTGGATGCGTTGGGGCGCGTGGTGTTTCTCTCGTTCCCGCTCGATGCCGTGCCGACGACTGGCACGACAAACAATCGCGCGCATTTTCTTGGGAACATTCTTGGGTTTCTGCTGCCCGGCTTCGATGGTCACGCCACGCTTGCGCTCGATCAATCTGAATACAACATCCCAAGTCTGGTCGTCGTGGAAGTGAACGACGCTGATCTCGCGGGCAGCGGCACGCTCAACGTGAGTTACTCCAGCACCACGCAGCCCGGTGCGACGATTCTGGCAGTCGCGGAAACCGCGCGGCTCGGAACATTTCGCGGCACGATCTCGCTCGTCTCGCAAACCAACGTCACGACTCCCGGAAAACTCCGCGCGCAAAACGGCGACGCGATCAACGTGAGTTACAGCGACGTGTCCGCCGCCACGATTGAACGCGCGTCCGCCACGGTGGACACGATTGTTCCCAGCCTGACGAGTGTCGTCGCGACGACCGACTACGAATCGTTCACGGTTTCGTGGACGAGTTCCGAGCCGTGCGATTCGCTGGTGCAGTATGGTGAATCGCAATTCCTGGATCGCAGCGTGTCGGATGCGTTGCTCACCACGGATCACGAGATCACGATCAACGGTCTGCAACCGGCCACGACTTACTATTTTCAAGTGGTCAGCCGCGACGCGGCGGGCAACACCGTGGTGAATGACAACGGCGGGAATCTTTTCACCAACCGCACACTCACGCCGATCACTCCGCCGTGGTCCGACAACTTGAATTCTGGCGCGGGCAACTGGACGACGTTCAGCGCGGATGGATCACAATCATCGTGGACGTTGGGAGCGCCGACCAACAACAGCCTCGCCACGTCTGCACATTCGCCGACGGGTTGTTGGGCCAGTTGCATCAGTGATCTGGCGATGGATTACACCGAGACGTTTCTGGTCAGTCCCGCGATCCATCTCACGGGTGGGAATTCCGCCAAGCTCACGTTCTGGCACACGTACGATTTCACCGACAAGACGGAATTCGACATCTTCGAGGCGGGCACGCTCTACGTCATCACGGCGGGTGGCAGTCAGTCCATCCCGCTCGCACAATACGTGGATGCAAACGGCGACTGGGAACTGGAGACGATTGATCTTTCGCCCTACGCCGGGCAGGTGGTCTATTTTGTTTGGGCGCATCAACTCGTCTCGTTCGACATCGGCGTGCGTTCGGGTTGGTTGGTGGATGATGTTTCGGTGACGGTCACCAACGTCATCGGCGGCGTCATCAACATCACGAACAACATCTGGCAGGCGAATGTTTTCCTGAGCGGGCCGACCTCGAAGAACGTGAAGGGACGCTTCGGTCACATCACCAACGCGCCTGCGGGCGAATATGTTTTGGAGTTCGCGGATATTCTTTTCTACAACACCCCGCCCGCGCTGACCAACACGCTCGCGCCTGGCGGCACGTTGAACTTCACGGGCAACTACACGTTTGCGGATGTGAACACGAATGGGATTCCCGATGCGTGGGAGGCGACGCAGTTCGGCGTTATCTCCAATCAACGCGGCAGCGCGATGGACACTGATGCGGATGGGTTGAACGACTTCGCAGAGTTCATTGCCGGAACGGATCCGGTTAATCCGCCGCCGCCATTCCGACTCACTGCACAGCGACTCCCCAACAACATCGTGAACCTCTCGTGGCCGTCCGTGACGAATCACAGCTACCGTGTCCACGCCAGCAGCAATGCCGTCGTGTGGTTGCCGCACAGCGCGTGGTTCGCCGCGACGGGAACGAACACGAGTTACTCGTTCAGTTCAGCCACGAATGGCGCAGCGCGATTCTTCCGCGTGGAAGCCGCCGCACCTGCAAGCCCCATCGCCGCCACGTTCCGCATCATGGCGAGGCAACTCATCAACAAACAGATCAGGCTCGACTGGCCGAGCGCGCCGGGTCATGGCTATCGAATTCTCGGCAGCGTGAACATGGCAGCGTGGTCGCCCTACTCGGATTGGATACGCGCGTCTGGCTACGCGACGGGACTGACGTTGCCCGTGGCAACGAATGGTGCGCCAAGATTTTTCCGCGTGGAAGCGCAGCCGTGAAGGGTAGGGCGCGTCACTCCGTGCGCGCCGGACTTGGCCAGACAGACGACGGCGCGCACGGAGTGACGCGCCCTACCGATTCGCGGGCGAGTTCGTGGTCGAAGTTCTGGGTTTCTCGTGATACGCGCGGCCCGCGCGATAGAGTTGTTGCAACTGCTGGTTCATGCGCGCGAAGCCGGAGTTCCCGGATGCTTGCGCCAACTCGATGGCTTGCTGCGATGCCATGATCGCATTCGTGAACTGCCCCGCTTCAGCGTAGGCCGCGCCGAGTGTGCCGAGCATCGTCGCTTCTTTCCCGCCGGTCAGCTTCCACGCTTTGTCCGCGTGGCTGATCGCTTCTTCGCCATTCCGAAGTTTCGCGTCAGCGCAGGTGGCAAGAATCCACGCAAGGTTGTTGAGTGCTTCGACTGAATCGGGTTGTTCCTTCAGCACGGCACGGAATTCCAGAATGGCTTCTTCGACGTGATCTGTCGCAGCAAGCAGCGGCGCAAGTCGGAGACGCGTCTTCGTTTCCGGCGCGATGTCCAATGCAGCGCGATAATGTTCGACGGCTTCGGCGAGTCTGCGATTGCTCGCGAACGCATCGGCATAGGTGACGTGCGTCTCTGCGTCGTCTGGCTTTAACTCAAGCGCGGCGCGAAAATGGGTTTCGGCTACGGAGAACTTTCCTTGCATTGTCAGTACTTTCGCATAATTCCGCTGTGCGCTCGCGTTTTTGGCGTTGAGTTCGAGGGACAACGCGAAGTGTTTCATCGCATCGTCGAGTTGACCACGTTCGGCGAGATTGCACGCGAGATTGTTGTGGGCGTTCCAAGCGTTTGGATTTTTTGCCACAGTATCCCGCCAGAGGGATTCATCGGAGTGGAAAACTTTTGCCCGTTGAAATGTCAGGAACAGGAGCGCGCCAAGAATGAGCGTGGAGACGAGAAGCCGGCTTCGCGGGTTTCGCAGTAGGAACACGGCGGATGCAATGAGCGGCGGCAGCGTGGCGATGGGCAGATACGCGAAGTGGTCCGAGACGCGCGAGAAGACCATGAAGTACATGTCAAAGAATCACAGCACGGGAAAAAGCGTGATGACGAATGCTGCGAGTGTGAACAAACTCGCGCGAGCTGCGGGCCACTTGTGTCGCAAGAGCCAAAGCCCGACGGCAATCGCAAGGAGCGAGAACAGCGGGAGAAGTGTGAGCGGCGTGACGCTGGAGATTTCCCAGCGCGGGTAGATCATGCTGAGGTTGGCGGGGAAGATTGCTTTCCAAATGTAAAACCAGACCGCCATCGCCGCAGCGAGCAGGCGTTCCAAGAGATTCTCCTGCTGCGGAATCACGGCACGGATGGCTTGATGTGTTTGATACCAGACGGACATCAGGCCGAACGTGATCGCGAGTGCGAAGTGCGGGATGGTTTTCAGGAGAACGCTTTTGGTCACGCGCCCGCGTTGCCACCACGCGAGCAGCAGCAGAAGCATTGGCAGCATGACCGTGGACGTCTTGGCCATCAGCGCGAGTGCGAAGCAGAGGATGGAGGCGATGTAGGCGGCGGGGTTCTTTGTCGGTTGCGTGGAGGGCGCGGAGGTTGTTTCCGTTTTCAGAAAGAACCAAATGCTTGCGAGAAAGAGCGGGAGCGAGAGCGTGTTCTTGAGTTCGGAAATCCACGCCACGGAAGCCACGCACATCGGATGCAGCACGAAGATCAACGCCTTGAGCCAGGCTGCACGAAAATCCAGACGCGCAAGAATCCGCCAGATCATCAGCGCGCTGCCGATGTGAAGCAGAAGATTCACGACGCGATAGCCCGCCGGATTTTTTCCAAACATCAGCCACTCGATCCACGTCATCACCGTGCTGAGACTGAAGTCGCCCGCGAACCAGATGTTGCCCAAGCTCGATGCGCCGGTGACGAGTGGATTCTTCGCCACAAGAATCATGTCGTCCCAAACAAAACCGCCGCCGAGGGAAGGCCAGTAGGCGATTAACGAAAGCAGTGCGATGACTGCTGTGCCGAGCGGCCAACTGGGTTCGAGGTTCAGCGAGTTGTTCGGTCTCGATCCGATGTTGTTGTTGGCGGGTGTGTCGTTCATTTGAACCGCCGCAGTCTGCCTGCACGGGTTGAACATCGCAACTTCGTCTCCCGACTTCCACCATCCGCGTCCGCCTTGGGGGACAATCCCTGACACCCACATGTGTCTCTGCTCAACTTGAATACTTCTTGGAGAACACCAGCAGCGGAGATATTTTCATGCGACAATCAGTTCAGGCCATGAATCATTATCAAAGTCGTATGTTCGTTTCTTCTTCCGTTTCCATCGCGCGTCGTCTCCTGTCGTTCGCGGCTTGCAGTTTAATGGCGATGACTTCGTTGGCTCAATCGCACGATCACGAAGATCGTCTCGCGCCTGAGCCGGAGAATCTTCAGGCACTCCTCACGCCGGATGCGTCGGAGGGCGTTGCGCCGCCAGCGCCGAAGAGTGGGTTGGTCACGTCATCCTTATTCACTGCGTTTGGCCCGTCGTCACAACAACCTCAAGGCGCGCTCTCCGGCAAGATCGTCTTCATGAACAGCGGTCACGGCTGGACGTGGTTCGGCAGCGCATGGGATTTGCAGCGCGGCATTGGCAACGAGATGAACGAGGATTACGGCAATCTCGATCAACTGAATTTCTTCGCGCAATACTGCTTCAACGCGGGTGCCACGGTGGTTTCATTCCGACCGCTCGGCCATCAAACCAACGAGGTCGTCCTCGACAACGACGATGCCGCCGTCACATTCGCTGGCTCGTGGAGTTTCAGTTCCAACGCTGTTTTCTTCGGCAGCCCCGGTGATGTGCCGTATCGTTTCGCTTCATTCAACGCCACCGAGACAGCCACGGCTACTTACACGCCCACGATTCCTGCGGCGGGTTATTATCCGGTTTATGCGTGGACACTTTCCGGTTCGGATCGCGGTGATCAACTCTATCGTGTTCGTCACACTGGCGGTGAATCGTTGATCCGTCTCCCGCATCACATGGTGGGCAACGGTTGGATTTATCTGGGCGAATATTATTTCAATGCCGGATCAAACTCTGCCAACGGCTCAGTTGTCATCAGCAATCTTCGCGGCACGGCCACGGGCAGCACGGTGATCGCCGACGCGATCCGCTTCGGCAACGGCATGGGCACGGTGAACTTCGGCGGCGGCGTTTCTGATTATCCGCGCGAAGAGGAAAGCATGCGCTATTGGATTCAACACAACATCGGCCAGGGGCAAACCAACGCACTCTATGATGGCGGGGGCGATGACCAGAGTGATAGCTGGTCCGCGCCGCCGCAAATGTCCGCCGAGATGAATCGTCAGGCCGCTGGAGATATTTACGACCGCGTCCACATCAG
>JANNAO010000480.1:0-1835 GCA_031384405.1 Verrucomicrobiota bacterium
GCTCCCCTCCTTGGAGGGGCTGGGGGTGGGTTCGGCTTCTGGAAATAATTTTTGGCGACGCTACAAACGGATTCACCCACCCGCCATCACGGGACGAAAGCCTGCTTCGGTGAGGATGCTGGCGACTTTTTCTCGCTGGTCGCCTTGAATCTCGATGTTCCCCTCCTTGACCGTGCCGCCGGTGCCGCACGCTTTCTGCATCTGTTTCGCCAGCTTTTCTTTCTCTGGCAAGCCGATGCCGACGAACCCCGTCACGAGCGTCACGGTTTTGCCGCCGCGATGTGCCGTCGTGCGCTTGATGTCCACACGACCGCGATTTTTCTGCGGCTTTGCTGGTGCGTTCGCTGGTGAATCAATATGCGCCCCAGCGGAATTTTCCGGCGCGGCAGGCAGTCCAATGCTGCTCAATGCGGCGAACGGATTTTGCGTGAGGCTTGATCCGCCATCGGTGGGAATACGCTTGGAGTTGCTCATGCCTCAAGTTATCGCGAGTCAGCGGCTCAAGAGAACTACAAAAATGTATTGCTTGAATCCAAGAGACTCCCCGCTAATTCAGAGCCACCGCTAATTGGGGTTTGGTTTGTTTCAATTAGCGGTGGCTCTGAATTAGTGGGGTATCATTGCCGGTCATTCCCTCATTTTCTTTCGTATGCGGCATGATTTGAATTCGCTTTTCGCGCCTCGCTCAGTTTAGATTCCCGTGCTATGCCTGAAAAAACTGTGAACGATATTCCGCGTGAAGTCCGTCCCCTGTTCACCAAAGCGAACGACGCGCTCGCCCGCGAAAATTTCGATTACGCCATTGATCTGTTGATGCAGGTGTTGACGCGCGTGCCGGAAGTCGTCGAGGTGCGCAAGGCTTTGCGCAAGGCTCAGGCAGGCAAGACCGCCAACTCTTCCGGCGGGTTCTTCAAGAAAGTCTTCAGCGGCGCAGGCGCAGCCCCGCAGATTGCCAAGGCGCAGATGGCTCTCAGTAAAAACCCGGCAGAAGCCCTGGCCATCGCTGAACAAATCCTCAACTCGGACGCGAACAACAGCTCCGCCCACCGCATCATCGCGAATGCCGCCGAAGCTCTCGACATGCCGCAGACGGTGGTGATGTCGCTCGAAGTGTTGTGGCAGCAAAACCCCAAGGACAAGGACAACACCATCCGTTTCTCCGAAGCGTTGGGGAAGATTGGCGAGGTCAAACTCGCCGAACGTGTCCTGCTGGAATTGCGCGCCGTGTTGCCGACCGATCCCGACGTCCATCAGGCGTTGAAGAACAGTTCCGCCGCACGCACGCTCGGTGAAGGCGGCTACCAAGACATCGGCAAGGGCGATGGTTCGTATCGCCAGATTTTGCGCAATGAAGACGAGGCCAAGGAGCTTGAGCAGGAAAATCGCGTCCAGAAAACCGAGGACACCTCCGAGCGGCTCATCGCCGAATACGAAGCGCGCACCAAGACCGATCCTAACAACACCAAACTCCTGCGTTCGCTCGCGGAACTTTACACGCAGAAGAAACAGTTCGATCGCGCGACGGGTTACTACGAACGCATCCGCGCATTGGACACCGGCGCAGACGCGGGGCTGGACCGCGCCATCAGCGACATGACCGTGCGGAAGTTGGATCAACAACTTGGGCAACTCGACGTCGCCGCACCGGACTACGCGGATAAAACGGCGGTGCTGAACGCGGAGAAACTCGCGTTCCAGTTGAGCGAATGTCAGAAGCGCGTGGAGAAATATCCCACCGACCTCGCGTTCCGGTTCGAGCTGGGCACGCTGTTTTTTCAATCCGGCAAGATCAGCGAGGCAATCTCAGAATTTCAAAAGGCCCAGAGCTATCCGAG
>JANNAO010000501.1:0-18060 GCA_031384405.1 Verrucomicrobiota bacterium
TTCGGAGTTCGGGTTTAGCCGGGCGCAATACTGGGCGGAATATTATGCGCCCGGATTTTGTGGGCGTTCTGTTTTAAGATTGCGTAACGGTGCTTGGCGCGGCTTCCTATGCGCCGTGTCGAAGTTCAAGTCGTTCATAAAATTCTGGTTGCCAGTCATCCTGTGGGCGGCTCTGATCTTCTCGGCTTCCGGCGATAAAAAATCGGTGCAACGTTCTTCCCGCATCATCGAGCCGTTCGTGCGCTGGTTGATTCCCGACATCTCAGACGAGGCGGTCGGGACGACGGTCTTGGTCGTCCGCAAAGGCGCGCATGTGACCGAGTTTGCCATCTTTACGTTGCTGTTGCTGAGAGCGGCGAGTGCCACGTTGTGGAAATCAAACGCGCCGTGGAATGGGAACGCGGCAAAGTTTGCGCTCGTCGTGTCCGTGCTGTTCGCGATCAGCGATGAGATACATCAGAGCTATGTCCCAGGACGACAGGGCGCGGTGATGGATGTGGTGATTGATTCCGCCGGGGCGGCTTGCGCGTTGTTTTTTATCTGGTTGTTGGCTCGACGTCAGATTGCTTCTGAAAAAACGCGCGTTGAAAACAAAACGTGAAGGCGTGACCGAGATCGAAAGCACTCGTTGCTTGCCTGCGAGTGACGCGATTACTACCGTGGAATCCTATTATGGAAAACGTAGTCATCATCGGATCAGGTTGTGCGGGCTGGACGGCGGCTCTCTACACGGCTCGCGCGAATCTTAAACCGCTTCTCATCACAGGCGAACAACCCGGCGGCTTGCTCACCACCACGAGCATCGTGGAAAATTTTCCCGGCTGGCCCGAAGGCATTGACGGCTACGAACTCATGACCAAGATGCAGGCGCAGGCTGAACGCTTCGGCACAAAGGTGAAGTTCGGCAGCATTGTTCAAGCGGTGGATTTCTCCAAACGCCCTTTCGTTCTCACGATTGATGGCGAGAAGGTCGAATCAAAAACTGTCATCATCGCCACCGGCGCGGGGCATAAGCATCTTGGGTTGGAAAGCGAACATCTCCTTGACAAGAAAGGCGTGACGTATTGCGCCACCTGCGACGGGGCATTGCCGATGTTCCGCAATCAACCGCTCGTCGTCGTGGGCGGCGGCGATTCCGCGTGCGAAGAAGCGATGTATCTCACGCGCTTTGCTTCCGTGGTTTATTTGATCCATCGCCGCGATTCGTTGCGCGCGTCGAAGATCATGGCGGATCGCGCGCTGGCGAATCCCAAGATCAAACCCATCTGGGACTCTGCCGTGACGGAGGTTCTCGATGTGAAGCAGGACAAAGTCACCGGCGTGCGCGTGAAGAATCTCAAGACGAACGCGGAGAGCGTGATTGATTGCGCGGGATTGTTCGTCGCCATCGGACATGTGCCAAACACGCAAATCTTCAAGCCGTTCATCCACACGGACGAGAATGGTTACATCATCCGCACTGAAGGCGCGGCGACGAATGTGCCGGGCGTATTTGTGGCGGGCGATTGTTCCGATCACGTCTATCGTCAGGCGATCACGGCGGCGGGAATGGGTTGTGCAGCAGCAATCGAAGCGGAGCGGTTGCTCGCGGCAGAGAATCAGTGAGGCTCAATCGCCTTACTTTTCGATGCTTTGCTATTTTTTAGTGGAGACAGAGACGTTTTGCCGTGACGCGGATGGAGACTGTCACTGTGCGAACGCGCGGAAGTATCGCGGCGATTGATTCGTGAGCGAATTGAGCGGGAGCAATTGCATCGAGCCGCTGCCGGTCACGTTTGTCCAGTTCACCCAAGCGTCGGTGAGATTGATTTTGCTTTGGACTGTCAGGCTGCGTCCGCTCTCGCCGGTGAGTTCGATCTGTAATGCGCCAGCTTGTTTGCGGATGCCGAGTGTCGGCGGCAACGCAGGCGCGACGGCTGTAATCAACCGCAGGTTCACGGTGTTCGTCATGTTGTAACCCTGCGCGTCCACGACGGCGAAACGAAAGCTGCCCAGCGCATTGCTGCTGACCGTGGACGTGAAGCGCGCGGTGCGATTGTTACCCACCAGAGTCACGGTGCCGTTTGTCGGCAGGCTGAGGAAATACACCGGGCTGTTGTTCGTGAAGCCACGCGTGAACATCTGAAGGTCAACGTCCAGCGGCGTGCCGTTGGTGCAATCGAAGTGCGGCAGCGCGAGCCAGTTCAAATAATCTTCGAGGGCTGTGTATTCGTCGCCGTCGGTATCGTTGTTTTGGTCGGCGAGATTCGGATTCGATCCTTTGATCTGCTCCCACCAGTTCGGCATTCCATCATTGTCTGTGTCCCAACCCACAGGACGCACCGCGTTGCCGTAATCTTCCCAGCCGCCGACGTCGTTTTGCGAGTTCGGCAATCCGGGGCTGCCGCCATACGGCCCTTGTCCTGTGTAGGTGTAAGTGCCGTTGATCGTCTCGCGGATGACGCGTGCGTCGTGATCGTCAATCACGGGTTGATTGCAGCCCACGTCGGACAACACGCGCTTGTAGGCATTGGTGACTTCATCAATCGTGGCATACGAGGGGAAGAATGGAGAAGCCACCCATTCGCTGTAAGGCGGGGTGGAATTTGCCGGCAACGTTCCGCCGTTTTCCGTGGAGATGGTTTTACCTGCGGCCTGATTGTTGGTGGCAAAGCCCGAACCGATACTGCCACCGGGCGTCATCACGTTGCCCTCGAAGTAATATTGTTGTGTGCCGGGAAAGCCGCCGTATTGAGCGTTGAGTGCGCGATTGTAAGTGGAGGCCGCGCCAGCCTTGTAATAGTTGTTCACGAAGTTGACCTGATGCGCGCCGCCGTCCGTGGTGCGACTGCGCCAGTTATAGACCACGTTGTTGAAGATATCCAAGCGACCTGCGTATTTGCCGCTGGCGTCGAGGCCGCCGCCCAAGCTCCAGTTCCGCCCTTCGCAATGCGCGAGCAAATTGTGATGCAGACTCGCGATGTCGCCGCCGACTGTGGCCGCGTAACCGTGCCGCGTGCCAGCGGGATAATTCTGATGGCCTGCAATGTTGAGCGCTTCGGAAATGAGAGAACGTTGGAACGTGCAATTCTTCGCCGTGCGCGTGCTGAGTTCCTCGTCAATGCCCCAACTGATGGAAACGTGATCCATGATCGAGTGATTCGCACCGGACATGCCTGAGCCATTTTGCGTCTCCCCGGTGAGATCGCCTACGCGGACGCGCACGAAACGGGCGATGACATCGCGCGGTCCACTCATACCGAACTGTTGTTTGCGGAAACAGACGCCTTTGCCCGGAGCAGTCTGTCCCGCCACCGTGATGTAAGGCAGATTCCCGTTGATGATGACATCCGACTCGATCGTGATCAGTCCGCTGACATCAAAGACAACGGTGCGAGGGCCGTAATTCCCTTCAATGGCATCGCGAAAACTTCCCGGCCCGCTGTCGTTCAAATTGGTGACCTTGACCACCACGCCGCCGCGACCACCGCGCGCAAATCTGCCGTAACCGTCCGCGCCCGGAAACGCCAGATGTCGCGTGCGGAACATCCAGACATCGCCCTTGGTCACGCCGTTGGTTGAATCAATCTGATCCACGCGCCAGTAGTAAGTGAGCAAGCTGGACACGTTCGTCCGCAGGAGATTCGTGGCCGTCTGCGTGACGATGAATTCTGGCGAGGCAATCGTGGCGTTCTTCACCGCGTTGCTACTCGTGCCGAAATAAACGCGGTTCGATACGGCAAGCGCGGCCTTCGTCCAGTAGAGCAAAACATTCTTGGTGGCGTCAGCATCTACGTGTTCATCGGCATGTGCGGGCGAAGATTTGTTCGCCTTGAACTTGAAGTCCGGCGTGTTCAACTCGAAGCCGTTGATGCTCGGGTTCGCATCAGTGGCGTAAAAATCCGTGCTGGCCTCGTAGGCGATGACGGTGTTGTTGCTGCCGTCCGCAACGAATGAAACATACGAATAAGCCGCGTCCGCATTGTTCGTCACGCGGCTGGTCTTATACAGATTCGTGATGACCTGCGTGCCGTTGACGTAGATGTGGAGCGGCGCCAGAATTTTATTCGTGGGGTTGTGCCAAGAGTTATGCCATGTGAGCAGTGTGTGTGGCCCTGCGGCAAGACCGCTGATGGTGAGTTCGATCCGTGCGGGAGATTGCCCCGATCCGACGATGTTCGTGATGCTCGATGGATCAACTTCAAGACCATCGCTGACGAGTTTGGCATTCCAACCCGGTGTCGTAAGTCCGGCAGAGTAACGTTCTGCGCGGAATCCCGTGCCGGTTGGTCCGACACGCGTGAACGTGAACGTGACGCCGCTGAACGTGTTGCTGATCACGCTCGTGCTTCCAGGAAGCCAGATGCTGTTTGTGTTCCACGAAATATAAGCCGTGTCCCAGCCCTCGTTGACCGGACGATTATTGGCGTTGATGTCCACCTTGATCTCCTGAGCAAACGCGGAGGCAGCGCAGAAAACAACTACGGCGAGACGACAAAACAACTTCGGAATCATGCGCCAACTTTAACAGCAGATTTACGCCGCGCCACACTCGGATGTTGCATCTGTGCTTGGGTATTGTGCGATGAAGACGGCAATAAGCAGCGAACACTCACACTAATGCCCCACTGCCGTTGAATTAAGGATGGCGAAACGGAAGAATGTATTTGGATCAAAGCCAAAACTCATAAACTCAAAAGGTACCGGGTTCTCCGTGCTTTTATGAGTTTCTGAGTTTCGGCTTGATTCAATGGCATTGTCCTACTGACTCAACTCCTTCGGCGAACGCACGGGCTTCACCACTTTCCCCTCGCCAGAACCACGCTCTGTCTCAGCGGGCTTTTCTGCGATGTCATCGCCGATCACCGCGATGTCGTCCACGCCCACCCACTCGTCGTTGCCTTCGGCGTTCGCGGTGATCCAGCGGACTTGGACGTGAGATTGATCGTTCGCGGCAGCGGGCAATATCACAACCATCGGCGTCACCAACGTCGCCACACCAGGACCGGTCGTCGCATCCGGTGCGGACGTGTCGGGCAAATCCGTGAACGCCGCATTCGTCGCCACGCGATACTGGAATGCCACAGCCTGCACCGCGTTGTTCGCCGAGCCGTCTAAGTCGCGCAATTTGTAACCCACGGCGATGTTCTGTTTTCCCGACGTGTCGAGATTCAACACCAACATCGGCGCGCTCGCGTTCGCAGAACCTTTCAACGCCACCGTCGGGTTCGGAATAGTGTCGAACTCCGCCACGCCGCCCGTGCGGAGCGTGTTGGGATTCTTTTGATTGGGCAACGCACTCACGGGGCTGGTGCTTCCGTCAGCCGTGATCGTCTGTGGATTCGCTCCGGGTCTTGACGCAAATTTATCTCCGCGATAACCGATGAAGCCCGCCACGCTTGACCAATCATTCTCCGTGGTGATCAATGCGACGTTCGACCAATCCTGCACGAGCGGCAACTTCTGCGGCACGTCATCGGCGCGAAGCGGTGAAACCATCGTCACTGCCACGAGGCAAGCCACGGCGACACGATTTGAAAGCAGTTTCACAGCGGGGATCGGATACGATTTCATAATTAGACTCGGTTGAGGTTGCCTGAGCGACGATTTCAAGTTTAGTCACGAACAACCCTTTGGCAAGGCGCGTCCGGGAATTCAAACCGCAGACTGAAACTCAAAATCAAACCGCTAATCACCACTGATCTGCGCTGATATGGACGAGATGAATATTTCTTCGACGCCATTTTGATTAGCGAAAATCAGCGCAGATGAGCGGTTCAATTTCCGTCCCGTTTCAATTTCAGATTGACCGCGCGCCTTGAAACACAGATACAGCCAGCATGAACTCGCGCGCCATCATCCTCGGCTTGTCCTTCGTCGGCAATGTCGTGTTCGCAACCTTCGTTTTTCGGCAGCACGCCGACTCCACCGCCGACGCTGGGTCTCCCGCCAACTCACAGACAGTCACTGCGGCTCAAATCACTCACTCAGCCAACTCTGAATCCCCCCGCGCAACCGAATCCACCGCATCAATCCTCAACATCAGCGATGATTCGCCCGGAGACTTCCAGTGGTCGCAACTCGAAGCCGCCGACTACAAAGAATACATCGCCCGACTCCGCGCGTTCGGCATGCCTGAAAAAGTCGTGCGTGACATCATCATCGCTGACGTGGGAAAACTGTATCGCCCGCGCTTCGCAGCGTTGCGCCCGCCGAAGAAACCGAAGAATCCGAACTTCTGGGAAACACGCGGTTTTAGCTACAACACCGAACGCGCGATGACCAAGGAACAGCGCGAACAAACACGCGCCTTGAGAAAAGAGCAAACCGATCTCATCAAGGAACTGCTCGGTGCCGGTGTGTATGAAGACATGGCGAAGGAGTCTGGTTATCCCGACTGGACGGAGCGCATGTATGGCCCGCTCTCCAAGGAAGTCCGAGAAAAGATCAGCGACATGCAAGAACGGTTTCAAGACGAGCAATCTGCATTCTACGCCAAGAACGACAACCACATTGATCAAGATTCTCAAGTGGAACTGGCCGCCATCCGAAAGAAGTTCCGCGCCGAACTCGCCACCGTTCTCACGCCGGAGCAGTTGGAAGATTACGAACTCCGCAACTCCGAAACCGCGCAACGGATGAAGTGGGAGCTTTCCTCGTTTGACCCCGATGAAAAAGAATTCCGCGCCATCCATGCGTACAAGCAAGCATTCGAGGAATTGGATGCGAAAGCTGACAACCAAGACAATCCGGTTTCCCCGGAAGAACTAAAAGAACTGAAAAAGAAACAGAAAGAGCTTGAAGCCACACTCGCGGACAATATCGGCACGAACCGCATCGCTGAATACAAACTGATGGATCGTTATGAATATCGGAGCTTGCTCGACGCCGGAGTCCCTAAAGAATCCGTCTTCAAAATCCCCGACGTCAAAAAAGAAGCCGAAGCCGCCGCCTCAAAGCTGCGTAACGACAAGTCACTCACCCAAGAGCAACGCACTGCGGGTTTGCAAGCCATCAAAGACGAAACCACTAAGACGCTCGCGCACCTGCTCGGTTCGCGCCGCGCCAATTATTACCAGCAGAGCGGCGGCTGGTGGCTGCGAAATCTTGCGCCTGAATCCAATTAACCATGAAACCGCTTCGCATCCTGATCGTCCTCTCTGTCGCGGCAAACGTCGCGCTCGCAGGTTGGTGGTTCAAATCTCGGAACGCCACGACCGACTCCGCCGCCCCTGAGTCATCTCAGAGCGCGGAAAAATACCGCAGTCGGTTCGGCAAGGGTTCAACAACTGAAACCGCTGCCAACGAAACTCTAACTTTAACCGAAGCGAGTGCCACCGGCCCGATCGCCACCTGGCTCGACATCCACTCCGCTGACCTCAAACAACTCGTCCGCCGCCTGCGCGAGGCTGGTTGCCCGGATGAAACCGTGAAGGACATCGTCGTGGCCGAGGTCAATCGAATCTACCAGGCACGCAGTCGTGAACTCTGGCCGGAGCGCTACGAAGACAACGCCAAGTTTTGGAAAACACAAAACACTCGCTACAACGTCGAGAAGCAAAAACAGAATCGTGAGAGATATAGCAAGGAGCGTGAGATGCAAAAGGAGAAGTCCGCCCTGCTCGTGGAACTGCTCGGTGTTGATCCCGAAAAACAACAGCGCATCGAGGATGGCTACGCGGAGAATTACAACTGGCAGGAACGGGAAGTCGCCTTCCTCCCAGAATCCAAACGCGCTGCCGCGCTGAAAATCCTCGACGACTTCCAAGACAAGCAGCAGGAGATGTATGCTGCCAACGCTGGCATCCACGACGCACAGAGCCGCGCCGAACAGAAACAACTTGAAGCGGAAAAGCTCGCCGCACTTGCGGGAATCCTTTCGCCAGCCGAACTCCGCGAGTTTGAACTCCGCCAGTCGCAGACTGCCAGTCAGTTGACCTCCGACCTTCGTTCTCTTTCCATTTCGCGCGAGGAGTATGAGGCCATCTTCGACATCAAAAAGAAATACGGTGACAGCATCTACAACTGGAGCGGCTTGGACAAAGAGGAACAAAAGCTAGTCGCGGAAAACAAAAAATTGATGCAGTCAGAACTCGCCGCCTCACTCGGCGCGGACAAGTTCAAGGAATACGAACGCGGCACGGATTACCAATATCAACAACTCACACGCCTCGCGAAACGGAACGACCTTCCCGCCGACACCGCCGGGAAAGTTTTCGATTACAAGTCCACCGCCGAGGACGCGGTCAAAAAACTTCGCGACAACAATGTCATGTTGAATGAACAACGCCAGGCTGCGCTCCAGCAAATCCGCACCGAGACTGAAGCCACCTTGAAGAAAACCCTCGGCGAAAAAGCCTACAACAGTTATCTCAAGAACGGCGGCTGGTGGCTCAACAACATCTCGCCGACTCAACGACCTTCGGGCACAGCCACGCGGACTGGAAACGTCATCATCAAAGCGCAGTGAATCGTATATCCATCGGCAAGCGGGATGAATGATTCGACGCGGCTCTGCCCCCAATATACTTGCAGTGCTGAGTCGGAGTTAGATACTTGGCGACAATGAGCGCGATGCAAAAGCAAACTTCCCGAAATCCGGGGAATTTAAAAAATAAATCCGCTTCAGCCAATTCCAAGAACACCCCGCACTCGCCCGCAATTGATATCCTCAATTTTTTCCTGATCTGGATCACACTCGTATTGGCACTGGCTTGGCCGTTCCAGCTTTTTCTTTTTTCATACATCGTGATCGGGCCGTTGCACTATCTCACTGAAATCATCTGGCTGGACAAACAGAAGTACTTTCTTCAACCGAAGGATAGCCGCGTGTTCGTCTGGAGCATGGTAGGGCTGGTGCTGCTGCTGACGGCGGGCACACTTTTCCCGCAAGCGGGGACTTGGGAGCCGACCAAGCCCATGTATGAGGCGGTCTATGGTTCGCCGGGCAACCCGGTCGCGCGAGTGATCGAATGGAGTTGGTCTCTGATGCTGATTGGATTTGTGACAGCGGCGGCGTGGCTGTTCACGGACCGCTGGGCATTGCGGACGCCGATCATCGTTTTCTGCGTCGTGTGTTCCCTGTTCTTTTACAAAGTGCCGACGGCGGGGATTTTATTCGGACTGTTATTGCCCACCATCGGCCATGTGTTCTTGTTCACCCTATTGTTCATGTGGTACGGCACGCTGAAATCACAGAGCGGCTGGGGCTACTTGAACCTCGTCTCAATGGTGCTGGCGGTACTCGTCATCGCCTTTTACCCCGCACGGACGTTCCACCTCAGCGATTCAGTAATTGAACTCACTTTGGCCAGTGCCTTCCACCAGATCAATTACTTGATTAACCATTGGTTCGGCCTGATGAGCGACAATAAAGCAGATCTGGCTTCCCCGGCGTTTTTCAAGGTGCAATCCTTTATCGCGTTTGCCTACACCTATCACTATCTCAACTGGTTCTCCAAAACCTCCATCATCAAATGGCATCAAGTTGAAAAACGGAAGTTTGTGTTTTCTGCGATCCTCTGGGTGGTGTCACTTGCTTTGTATAAGGTTGATTACCGACTGGGATTCTCAGCCATCGCCGTATTGAGCCTGCTGCATGTCGTGCTCGAATTCCCGCTCAATTTTGTTTCAATGCGAGCAATCCTTGGAGCGGTGTTGCCAATACGAAAATTGGCGTGCTGACCTGCGTGTTACAAAAAATCTTATTTCGCGAGACGTTCACTGAATTTCGATATAAAAGATTGAACAACCCCGACCGCTCAGGCATCAATCCTGCACACAGCATCCGTTCATGCGTACCCTGAAAACAATGTTCACGCTCCTGCTGGCAATCGTCTGGTTGCCGGTGACGTCGCATTGTCTTCTTCTGGAATCCGCTTCGGCCTTGGCTTCTCTGGCTTGTTGCGACCATGAATCCGCACCGAGCGGACATGACAACAACTGCGACTCCGACGCGTGTTCCATCGTCGAGGATGCCCAATATCGCTGCTCGGAAGACCGTGTCGTTGTCCCGACGGTGGACAGGCTCGTAGCATTTGAACTTCCTGCCACAGTCGAACTGACTCTCGATCCGTCCGAACAACTCACCCAGCCTCAACAAGACGACTGGCTGGAATCGATTTCTCGCTGGCAGTTCTCCACTCGCGCCGCCCTTCCGCCGCGCGCTCCTTCCATCGTTTCCTGATCGTCCGCACTTCTCGCGGACAGTTCCCGTCGTTGCGTTGCCTCTGGCATCGTCCCTTTGATTCACCCGTTGGTTTGATCCTGTTTGGTTTTGTCTGAACGATTATGAAACGATTCAATCTGATTTTGACCCTTGCCTGCATCGCGCTGGTTTCCGGCGCGGCCACAACTTCTGCGCTTTGTCAGGAAACAAACACCTCGATGTCCCTCGACGCGCTCGTGGCCGAAGCACTCGCAAAAAATCCTGAACTCAAATTCTACGAAGCGGAAATCGCCGCCGCCAAGGCCGGACGCAAAACCGCTGGCGCACTCGCCAATCCCGAAGCCGGTGCCAGCCTCGGTCAGAAGCGAACCTCCTCGCCCGGACTCTCAGACGAAGGCGTCGCGTGGTCTGTATCCGTGTTGCAACCCTTCGAGTGGCCGGGGCGTCTCGGCCTGCGAAAATCCATCGCCAACCGCGACATCGAACTCGCGCAGCTTGGTTATGAACGATTCAAGATCGCTCTCGCCAACCGCATCCGTGCGCTCGGTTACGGATTGTTTGCCGCGCAGGAAAGAGCCGCTGCATCCGCCGAAGTCGCCGCACGTTTCAAGGCGTTGCGCGAAGTATTGCTCCAACGCGATCCCGCCGGACTCACGCCGCTGCTCGAAACGCGCGTCATCGAAGCCACCGAACTCACCGCGCAACACAAGGCCAGCGAGGCGGACATCGCCGCGCAAGCTGCGTTGATGGAATTGAATCATCTGCGCGGGGCGGATGCAGACGCGCGCCTCACCGTGTCGCCTGTGAAACTTTCGTTCAACCCTGCGGAAAGAATTGAAACGCTCGTCGCCCGCGCCGCCACCAACAGTTACGAAGTGCGGATGCGAGCCGCTGAACTCGCGCAGCAGGGATTTCGCGTTGTTCTCGCGAAGAACGAGCGTTACCCCGCCATCTCCGCCGGGCCGACTTACTCGGAGGAGGAAGTGGGCGGTGACCGCGAACGCATCATCGGCATCAGTGTTTCTGTTCCGTTGCCGCTGTGGAATCGGAACGGCGGAAATGTTGAAGCCGCTAAAGCACGTCAACTTCAGGCTGAGACTTCCTTTCTGCTCACGCGCCGCGAAACCGAACGCCACACGCGCCAGGCCGCGTTGACCTACAAGACCAAAGTCCGCGAGATGACGAACTGGCGGCCCGACTCCGTGAAACATTTCAAGGACGCCGCCGAACTCGCCGACCGCCATTATCGCCTCGGTGCCGTGCCCATCTCCACCTACGTCGAGTTGCAGCAGCAATATCTCGAAGCCGTCGAGAGCCTGCTTGAAACCGAGCTCGAAGCACTCGAAGCCGCTGCGCAACTGGAACAACTCACCGGCTTAACTCCATTGAACCAGCCCACGCTCAAGTCAGCGGCATCCGATCATTGACGTCATGACACCATTTCCCATTTTCATCCGCGTCTGGATCAGTCTGGCGGCCGCGTATGTTTTATCCGGTTGCCGTGAGGCGAAAATCTCTTCGGCAGAAAGCGACACGTCGCGCTCCGTTCCCGCGTTCAGTCCCAAGAACGGATTGTTTCTGCCGGAACAAACGAAACGCTCCATCGGCTTGAAACTGGTTGAAGTCATCGAGCAGCCGGTGGAATCCATCCATCCGCTGACGCTGCGCGTTTATGAAGCGAGCGCAACCGGCATCATGGCGTCTGGCATGATCGGTTCAACGCAGGCGGATAAATTCATCGCAGGTCAGCAAGTCGAAGCCAGGCTCGCCGACAACGCCAGCATCACGGGGACGATCCGTGAAATCCGCGCCGACCTTCAGCCCGCGACTGACAGCCACGAACTGCTCGTGGCTTTTCCGCCCGGATCGAAAGCTGCCGTGGGCGATTTTATTCCCGCCACGCTCAGACGCTTTACCGCCGCTGGAGTGGTGACGATTCCGAGGCAAGCCCTGCTCGTGAACAGCGAGGGAACATTCGCCTACACCGTCAGCGGCGAACAGTTCGTGCGCACCGCCATCCGCACGGGCGGCGGCAACGACCAGATCATTGAAGTGACCGATGGTCTTTACTCCGGCGACCAAGTGGTGCTGCAACCCGTCATGTCGCTCTGGCTCGCCGAACTTGCAGCCGTGAAGGGTGGCCAATCCTGTTGCGCTGTTGCACCGAAGAAGAAATAGCAAACATGATCCAACACACCGTCGAATTTTCACTGCGTCAACGCGCCATCGTGTTGCTCGCCACGCTTGTGCTCGTTGCCGCAGGCGTCTGGTCCGCGTTACGACTGCCCGTGGATGCCGTGCCAGACATCACCAGCCCGCAGGTGTTGTTGAACACCGCTGTGCCTGCGCTCGCTCCCGAGGAGATCGAAAAACTCGTCACGCTTCCGCTCGAAAGCCAGATGACTGGACTCCCGCGCATGACGGAGCTGCGGTCGCTTTCAAAATTTGGCCTGTCGCAAATCCGCATGACGTTCGAGGACGGCGTGGATTTGTATCGCACGCGACAACTCGTCGCCGAGCGTCTTCAGGCTGTTGCCGAAAACCTGCCGCCAGGACTGACGCCGCAGCTCGCGCCCATCAGCACTGCGCTTGGGGAGATTTTTTATTACACAGTCGAGTTCACCAGCAACGCGCCCGCCCAGCCAGACTCACGCCGCGAGCAGTTGATGGAACTTCAACAGATCCAGGAGTACATCATCACGCCGCTGCTTCGTTCCACTCCCGGCATCGCTGAGGTCAACACCTCCGGCGGTTACGAGCGGCAGATTCTCATCTGGCCGGACCTCGAAAAATTGATCAGCGTCGGGATGACCGTCGAGGAACTTTCCGAAAAGATCGCTGAGAACACCGGCAACGTCGGCGGTGGCTTGGTCGAGATCGGCGGCGAACAAGTCGTCATCCGTGCCAACAGCCGCGTGACATCCCCGGAGGAGATCGCGAGCATCCCGATCAAATTCGGCAGTGCCGTCAAACCTCTGCTCGTGCGAGACGTGGCCGAGGTCGGCATCGGCTCAAACTTCCGCACCGGCGCTTCCACAGTGAACGGTCACGAAGCTGTCGTGGGTGGTGCGTTGATGCTCGCAGACGCGAACAGCCGCGTCGTGGCCCGCGCCGTGGCGGAACGGCTGGAGCAGGTGAAATCCAAACTCCCGCCCGGCGTCACCGTGCGCACACTCTACGACCGGTCAGACCTCGTCCAACGCACGTTGCACACGGTTGAGATGAATCTCTTCGAGGGCGCACTGCTCGTGGTGGTCGTCCTGTTCCTCCTGCTCGGCAACCTGCGCGCGGCGTTCATCGTCGCGCTCGCCATCCCTCTCTCGATGCTGTTCGCCGTCACCGGCATGGTGCAGGGAAAAGTCTCCGGCAACTTGATGAGCCTCGGCGCGATTGATTTCGGCCTCATCATTGATGGCGCGGTCGGCATGGTGGAAAACATCATCCGCCATCTCGCGCACAAGCAGAAGGAGCTTGGCCGCGAACTCTCCGCCACCGAGCGGATGCGCGAAGTGCTCACGTCCGCGCGTGAAGTCGCCAACCCGATGTTCTTCGGCGTGCTCATCATCACCGTCGTCTATGTGCCGATCCTCGCGCTCACGGGCATCGAGGGAAAAATGTTCCGCCCGATGGCGCTCACCGTCATCTTCGCGCTGGTCGGCGCGCTCGTGCTGTCACTCACTCTCATGCCGGTGCTGTGTTCGTATTTCCTTCGCGGGAAAATCAAAGAGGAAGACAACTGGCTCGTGAAATTCTTCAAGCTGCTTTACACGCCATTGCTCGCCTTTGCATTGCGCTGCCGCACGCTCGTCGTCGCTGCCGCCGTGGTTTTGTTCGCCTCGTCGTTGTTCGTCTTCTCCCGGCTCGGCGCAGAATTCATCCCGCAACTCGATGAAGGCACGATGCTCATCCAGTTCATCCGCAGCAGCAGCGCGGGGCTGGAAGCGTCGGTGGACGTTCAGAAACAATCCGAGAATTTGCTGCGCGAAAAGTTTCCCGAGATACGCGACATCGTTGCACTCATCGGCACGGCGGAGATCGCGATGGACCCGATGGGGCCGAACCTCGCGGACACCATCGTGGAACTCAAACCCCGCAGCGAATGGCGCAAGTTGCACGGGCGCACGATCACCAAGGACGAACTCATCGAGTTGATGCGTCACGAACTCACGGTCAACGTCCCCGGCCAGGCGCTGCTCTTCACCCAGCCCATCCAGATGCGTTTCAACGAAATGATGGCAGGCGTACGCGCAGACATCGCGGTCAAGATTTACGGCGAGGACTTCGCCGAACTCGAACGCGTCGGCACACAGGTGCGCGATCTGTTGAGAAAGATTTCGCCAGAGAGCGACGTCGAGTTCGATCCGTTTGGCCGCTCGCCGCTGTTGGAGATCAAGCCCGACCACGCCGCCATGAGCCGTTACAACCTCCACGCCGCCGACGTCAATCACGCCATCGCCACCGCGCTCGCCGGTGAGGACGCAGGATCGCTCATCACGGGCAACCGCCGTTTCCCCGTGGTGATCCGCCTGGCTGAACACGCGCGACGCGATATTGACACGATGAAACGCATCCCCGTCCGCACGGACGAAGGCGGATTGATCACGCTCGGTCAGGTGGCGACGTTTGCGATGACGGAACAGGTCGCCTCCGTCACACGCGAATCCGGCCAGCGCCGCGCCGCCATCCTCGTGAATCTGCGCGGGCGCGACGTGGAAAGTTTTGTCAACGAAGCGATGAGCCGCATCAAGAACGACGTGAAATTTCCTGTCGGTTACACCTACGAGTTCGGCGGACAGTTTGAAAACCTGCAATCGGCGCGCACACGACTTGCCATCATCGTGCCCGTCGCGCTCGTGTTCATCTTCATCCTGATCTATCTGAGCTTTGGCAGCGTGCGACAGGCGGCGATGATCTTCGTCTGCGTGCCGCTCGCGATCACCGGCGGAATCTTCGCGCTCGCACTGCGCGGAATGCCGTTCACCATCAGCGCGGGCGTCGGCTTCATAGCACTTTCCGGCATCGCAGTCTTGAACGGCATCATGCTCATCAGCTTCATCAACCAGTTGCGCCGCGAAGGACGTAACGTGCGCGACGCCGTGGTTGAAGGAACACTCACGCGACTGCGCCCGAAACTTATGACTGCGCTCGTCGCGAGCTTTGGTTTCGTGCCGATGGCGATTGCCACCGGTGCGGGCGCAGAAGTCCAACGCCCGCTCGCCACCGTCGTCATCGGCGGCATCATCACCTCCACTTTCCTCACGCTCGTCTTGCTGCCCGTGCTTTACGAGTGGTTGGAATCCAAACAAACACCTGAACCCATCGAACCAAAACAAACATGAAAACATCCCTCCGCATCCTCACATTGGCCGCCGCTTTGAGCGTCGGATTATTCACCGCCACCGCAGCCGAGAAAACCAAAGCCACACCCGGCGGCGGACGGTTGCTGGATAAAACCTCGCCCCATGCGGAAGTCGTCATAGCTGCGGATCGCACCGTGACCATCAACTTCTACAACGCCGAGATGAAACCCGTGGCCGCCACCACGCAGTCCGTCACCCTCATCGCCAATGCGAAAGAGAAAGCCACGATTGAGTTCGAGAAGAAAGGCGACGTGCTCGTAAGCAAATCGCCGTTGCCTGAAGGGAAGGATTACAACGTGGTGGTCCAGTTCAAACAAACCGCCGAAGCCAAGCCGCAGAACTTCCGCTTCAAGTATGACACGCACATCTGCGGCGGCTGCAAGCGCGCTGAATACGGCTGCACTTGCGGACACTGAAACACTTGACACATCGGATAGCACAGACAACTCTCTGCCCGCATGGCGCGCTTTGCACAATCTCAAGTCGGAAGCCTCCGGTGGTTCACCGGATGGCTCGCTTTGGGGTTGGTCGTTTTCATCCAGCTCCAATCGGCATTTCTCGCGACAGTCATCTGGTTCGCCACGCATCACGGCCACGACCACGGAGTCGTCGTTCAAACCGATGGCAATCATCTCGACGTCCGGCTGTCCCACGATCACGACCACAACCGACTCGACACCGAACATCATCACGAAACTTCCGCGAGTCTGATCGCGGCTTTGTATTCAACTCACGAACACGAAGACAACGATCATGTTTTGCATTTCCTCCTGAACGAAACACCTGATCAAATCCGGCAACGCAACATCATCACCGCCGCGCCATCTCCCGCGCCTCCGGTCGCCATCGCCGCAATCAGTTTCATTTGCCCGCCCCCGAATTCGGCCAAGTCTGCTGCTGCAATTCCTCCGGAGTCACCGCCCCCGTTGACCGCCGGACTGCTCGGCCTGCGCACGACCGTTCTGCTCGTTTGATTTCTTCCCTCACCTGAAGCCACGCCTGTGGTGTCTCAGGTTTTTTTCTGTGGCGACCCGTCGTGTGACGGTGCTTGCCGAAGATTTTCCCTGATCCTTTGTGTCCGTTGAATGTCCGTTTTATGAAGCGAATTTTGTCTGCCAGCAATTTGACCGTGGCCGGTTTGGTTTTCGGCTTGGCCGGGTGTGTCACGAAACCTCCTGCCGAGGACCACTCGCGTATGCCGTCACCGGCGCAAGCCGCCGAATCTGCGCCGCCCACGAGTGCTACAAGGTCGCCAGAGCCTGCCCTGCGGATTATCGAACCAACCGGCGTGCTGACGCTCCGCGATGTACTGGCGTTGGCGTTATCGGAAAATCCAGAACTCGCGCCGTTTGCATGGCAGGAGCGCGCGAACGAGGCGCGGATTCTCCAAGCGGGTTTGCGGCATAATCCCGAATTGAGTTTGCAGGTGGAGGATGTTCTCGGCACGGGTGCTTTCCGGGGTGGACGCGAAGCGCAAACCACGTTGCAACTCAGCCAAGTGATCGAACTTGGCGGCAAGCGGGCGGCGCGGGCTGAACTCGCCTCGCAGGCGCGCGGCGTCACCAAGTCGGAGTATGAACTCAAGCGGGTGGAAGTTTTGGGCGAGGTGGCGCAACGATTCATCCAAGTGGTGGCGAACCAAGAAGGATTGGCACTGGCGCTGACCAATCGCCAGTTGGCGGAGGACGCGCTCCGCACGGTGCAGGAACGGGTGACAGCGGGAAAAGGATCAGCCCTGGAAGAAAGCAAGGCGCAAGTCGCGCTGGCACGAGGCGAGTTGCTCGTTGAGGGAGCGCAGCATGAATTGAATGCGGCGCGAAAAAAACTCGCTGCAAGCTGGCGCAGCACCCGGCCCGTGTTTGAAAAAGCCGAAGCAGAATTGTTTGCCTACGCCGCCGTCCCGCCTTTTGAAACATTTGCCCGCCTCATTTCCACCAGCCCGGAGATCGCCCGCTGGGTTTCAGAGAAAAAACTGCGCGAAGCGGAAGTGAAACTGGCCGACGCCCGGCGGATTCCGAATGTGACGGTGGGCGGAGGCATTCGCCGTCTGGAAGGCCCGGGCGATGAGGCGTTAGTATTTGGCGTTTCCATGCCGTTGCAACTTTTCGACCGCAATCAGGGCGGCGTGGCAGAAGCGCGGGCATTGCTCGGTCGGACGGAGGCAGAACAGAAAGCAGCGGAGGTTCGTCTCGGCATCGTTCTATTGGGACTCTACGAGGAGATGGTGCATGACTCGCATATCATGGAAGGAGTGCAAAAGGAAATCCTGCCCAAAGCTGAAAATGCTTTGGCGATTTCACGAGAGGGTTTTGCCCAGGGCCGATTCTCCTACCTCGAAGTGCTCGACGCCCAGCGCACTATTTTTGATGTCAAACAGGAATACATCCAAGCCGCCACGTCATACCACCAGTTTCTCGTCGAATTGGAGCGGTTGATTGGACAGCCCATCGAAGACGGCGAACCCCGGCAGTAAAGCACAACCCTCACTCTTTGAAAAACCAAACCTGATTTGCTTATGAACAAAAAACAAATTACGGCTACCGTCCTCGTCCT